>CAXBWG010000109.1:0-5590 GCA_963979105.1 uncultured bacterium
CAACCCCATAGAAAAGGCCAAATAACACCCAATAATTGTCCAATCAATATAACTTAATTTAGAAATACTTAAATAATCCATGTTGGCTCAATGAAAATAATACCAAACTATGCGCATAAGATACTAATAATAAATACTTAAAATAATATTAGTGGGCATGTTTAAAAATGCTAAAAAAGGGGTATGTTGTATATATACTTTTAATTTTGAAGGAGGATAAAATGACAATTTTGGGTGGTCATAAACCGCATGAAAAGTCCAATCAGGAGACAAGAAATACAAAAAAAGGAAAAAAATATCAGCACTATAGCAATACAAATGATATTGCTTCGCAGTTAAAAAATGTAAAATCCATTAAAAATTATTGCAAAATTCCTAACAATTACTACCCGCAAAATAAATCCCCTAATTTTATTTTTAATTTTATGATTAAAATGAGTAAATGGCTTAATAAAGAAGAAGTGGAATTAAATTAATCATTTATTTATTTTTTAAATATATTATGCTAATTTAGCTATATGCAGCTTCAAACTTCTAAAGTGTTATTAATTGGACTTTTTCTTTCATCTACCCTATTTGGCTCATCCATGATAATCAACTTAAATCTAGGAAGCTCATTCCCTCCAAGTAATTTTGAATCTGCGCCTTCTATCATGTCTAACATTTCTTTTTTATCTTCAGATGGCCCAATTATAGAAGGTTCCGTTGGTTATATCTCTGGAGAAGCTAAATCTGGAAATTCTAACGACATAAAAGCTGTTCCTGTTTTAGCTTCTATTAAATACAGATTGACATTAAAATCTAAAATCCACCCTTATATTGGAGTTAAAGGAGGACTTTCTTTTTTAAACTCTGCTTATGATGCTACTGGCTTAACATATGCACTAACCACTGGCTTATTATTTAATTTAAGTCATGATACGAAATTATTTTTTGATATTACTAAATTTTACATTGATACAGGAGATAGCGCCTATTTATTTGAACCCCTAACTATTAATGCAGGTATTGGAATCGCATTTGGGGAATCACACAAGAGAAAACGCGTTTTTAACAAAAGAAGAAAAAGAAGAAAATCAAAACCTGCCCGCAGACCATCGCCAAGAGGGCCTCGTGAATCGAGATCTTATTAAGGTCTTATTTTTAACTATAGTAGGATTGTTCTGTATAAAGGTACACTTGTTTTGTATGACTACCCCTTCAACAAATATTGCAACTTTTGCAGGCGGATGTTTTTGGTGCATTGAACCTGCATTTGCAACTCAAAAAGGGGTTCTTTCTGTATATCCAGGATATACAGGAGGCTCAATAAAAAACCCAACATATGAACGTGTAATATCAGGAAAAACAGGACATATCGAAGCTGTGCAAGTAACGTTTGATTCTTCTATAGTTTCTTATTCAGAGTTATTAACTATTTTTTGGAGACAAATCGACCCCACCGATTCTAGCGGGCAATTTGCAGATAAAGGATCTCAGTATATTACTGCTATTTTCTATCATGATAATACACAGAAAAAACAAGCATTTGCATCTAAAGAAAGCCTTATTAAAGACTCTATTTTTAACGGGACTATTGTCACCAAAATTATTCCTGCTAATATATTTTACAGAGCTGAAGATTATCATCAGCAGTATTACAAAAAGAACCCAGAAAAATATAAACGATATCGTTTTTTCTCTGGAAGAGATTCTTTTCTAAAAAATACCTGGAAAGACTTTAATGAAGACAAATAAAGTTAAAAAAAATAAATCTAACATTGCAAATTTCATTACAATTAGTCGTGTTTTTGGCGTGGCTTACATTTTTTGGCTTATGCCTTTTTCTACTGAAAAAGACCAACTTCTAATTATTCTTTTATTTACAGTTATAGCGCTTACAGACGCGCTAGATGGGTGGGTAGCCAGGCGATTTAAAATGATATCTGAATTTGGAAAAGTCATGGATCCGATTGCCGATAAAATTTTAATTTTAGTATTTCTGCCACTTGTATCGATGGGTGCTATAAAATCTTTTCCTGTATTTTTAATTTTAGCTCGCGAATTTGCAGTAATGGGGTTAAGGGTTATTGGGGCAAAATATAATTTTAATGTGAGCGCATCTGTTTTTGGGAAATTAAAAACAGGAATTACCTTGCCAATTTGCGGCCTATTATTTGTAAGGCCTAATATTATAGAGTTTTCTAATATCCCCACCTACCTAGCCCCTATTGTCCACTTAAAGCGTTGGGTATATTCATGGCCTGATCTGGTTTTTGAAAGCCTTATTTGGATTATGGTTTTAATTACCATTTTATCTTTTTTTGATTATCTTATTAAATTTTTATGGTCATTTGAATTATCGAAAGCAAAAAATGATGAAGCAAAAGCTAAAAAAGTATTTCTTACCTACATTCCAAATACTATCTCATCATTAAATATTGTCTGTGGTGTTTCATCTTGTATTTTGAGTTATATTGGTTATTTAAAAATTGCAGGCGCATGTATTTTAATAGGAATGATTTTAGATGGACTAGATGGCAAAATAGCACGTTTTTTTAACGCATTCTCCAAATTTGGTCAATTAATTGATAGCAGAGCAGATTATATTACCTTTGGATTTGCCCCCGCTGTGCTATTGTTTTTCTTTATAAAAAACTCCTTAAGCTATGGCACTATTTGGCTTGGCTTGCTTTTTTCTATTCTATATTTTTTCTCTGTTCGATATCGCTTAATTCGATTTGAAGAATCCGGACATACCTCTTTTTTTGTAGGGCTTCCGTCTCCAATTGGCGCTTTATTTTTAGTTGTAAGTATTTTTTCTAGTTTAACACTAAATCCATGGCTATTTTTTTCTACCCAACTAATAAACATATATTTAATGGTCTCCACTTTAGAATATCCACATAATGAATCCGCTAACCAAAAACTATTTTTTAAATACCTCAAACTGCCTGTGCTCTTTTTTATTTTATTAGTTACTCTACGATATTTAGCTGTTCACAGCTTAGGAATAATAGTTAACAACCTATTGCTTGGATTAATAGTTATTTATTTGTGCGCGCCTCTAATTAAAACTATTCCTGAAAAGAAAGACTCTAAGTAGTTAGTAACTGGTCTACTTCTTCTCGATCTAGTCGAGCTGCTACATGAGCATATTTATTAATTAAATGGTTCTCTAAATAAGTTTCTAAATCTAACCACGTTAACGACTCGCAATTTAAAAACGCTTCACATTTTTCTACTATAGATGGCAATACCGGCTTTAAATAAATCAACAAATATCGAAATGCATTTAAGCCCGAGGTACACACCTGTGCTGCTTTTTGGGGATCTTCTTTCACTAATGCCCAAGGCGCATTTGAGTCAATAAATTGATTCGCTAAATCAGCACACTGCATAATTTCTTTCATCGCTTTATTAAACTCAAGCGCTTCATATAATTCGCTGATATAACTCGCTTTATCACGAATTGTTTTTATTAAATTAAGTCCCTGACTATCACACGTTGTTAATTTTCCATTACATTTTTTATAAACTATCGATCCCAGTCGGGATCCTATATTTATAACTTTTCCTAATACGTCTGCATTTATTTTATGCGTATAATCATCTAAATTTAAATCAATATCTTCCATTGTATTTGAAAGTTTTGATGCATAATAATAACGTAAGAATTCGGGATTTAAATATTTTTCATATGTAGATGCCAATATAAAAGTTCCGCGTGATTTCGACATCTTTTCTCCATTAACCGTTAAAAACCCATGCACATGTACCTTTTTTGGCAAACTAAACTCACCCGCATCTAACATTGCAGGCCAAAATAATGTATGAAAATATAAAATATCTTTTCCGATAAAATGATGAATTTCAAAGTCATCCGATTTCCATATTTCATCAAACTTTTCTTTCTTTTGAGCTTCGCACCAATTTTTTGTTGTTGCAATATAGCCAACTGGAGCATCTAACCACACATAAAAATACTTATTTTGAGTTCCTGGAATTTTAAATCCAAAATATGGCTCATCTCTACTAATATCCCAATCTTTTAACCCAGATTCAAACCATTCATTTAATTTATTTTTTACACTTTTATGAACAGGGTTTGTACTCAACCACTCCTTTATTACAGATTCAAACTCAGTAAGCTTGAAAAAATAATGTACAGATCGCTTTAAGATAGGCGCTTTTGATGAATACATAGAAATAGGGCTTCCTAATTCTGTTGCCTGATACGTGGCATAACATGTTTCACAGGAGTCTCCATACTGATTTTCAGCCTCACATTTTGGGCATGTTCCTTTTATAAATCGGTCTGCCAAAAACAATCCCGATTCTTCGCAAAAGTACTGTTCAATTTCTACTTCTTTAATTGCATCTCTTTTTTTTGCATTAAGATAAATAAAGTCTGAAAGCAGCTTGTTTTCTTCTGAATGTGTCGTGTAGTAATGATCATGACTTATATTAAACGATCTAAAATCTTTAACATGCTCTGCTTGTATATTTTTTATATACTCTTCCGGAGATTGATTTTTTTTTTTTGAACTCAACATAATGGCTGTGCCATGGGCATCATCTGCGCACATGTAATAGCACGTATTTCCAATTAGTCGCTGAAACCGAACAAAGATATCTGTTTGAATATGTTCTACCAAATGGCCAAGATGAATGCTTCCATTTGCATAAGGCAACGCGCTTGTAACTAATAGTTTCCGTTTTTTCATTGCGTGATGATTATATCATGATCGGATAATACCAACTATTAATTTATTTAAATTAAAATACTATTTCTAATTTAATAAACTACAGCTTTAAATTGTCTAATTTGAGGTATTTTTACACTCATATAATAGCAATATGTTTACGTTTTTTTAGAAAGCCCATTTGTTTAGTAAAGATTCAAAATAATTTTCTTAAACCTACACCTTGTGTTTAAATTAAGATAAACTATAGGTCTATGTCACAACAAATTCAATTTTCACATTCTGAAATAATTCCTCAAGATTACATGCAAACATTAACGTCTCAAAAAAAACAAATTATTAAATTTGGAGCAGACCCTTCAGCTCCTGATTTGCATCTTGGGCATTGCGTTGTATTGTTTCAATTAAGAAAATGCCAAGAATTAGGTCATCATGTCCAATTTTTAATTGGCGATTTCACAGCAAAAATTGGAGACCCTACTGGCAAATCTGAAACTCGAAAACCATTAACAGAAGATGTTATTCAAAAAAACTCCCAGACATACCAAGACCAAGTATTTAAAATTTTAGATCGTGCTAAAACAACTGTTTATTATAATAGCGAATGGCTTTCAAAGCTTTCTTCTACTGACATTATAAATCTTGCTGCTCGTTTTAATGTAGCTAGAATGCTCGAGCGTGATGATTTTGAAAAACGCTACAAATCAGGTCAGTCTATTAGTATTCATGAGTTCTTATACCCCCTATTGCAAGGGTATGACTCTGTAATTTTAAAAAATGACTTAGAAATTGGGGGTACTGATCAAAAATTTAATCTTTTGGTAGGCCGGCATCTGCAACGTGAATACGCAGCAGGTAAAGAACAAGCTATTATGACAATGCCTATTATCGAAGGAACGGATGGG
>CAXBWG010000110.1:0-5577 GCA_963979105.1 uncultured bacterium
TGTTAAAAAGTATTTTTTCTATTATAGTTTGTAGTATAGTCTTTTTAAGTATTCCTGTAGTGCTATTTAATACCATTCAAACGCATAGTAACATTATTGGATTATTTGTAAATTTACGCTATGAAAAGCTTAACGCATTTACAACAAAAACAACCCCCAAAATTATACCTCAAGACCATACTATTACTATTTATTCTCCAATTAAAGAATCTAATTCTTTTGACTTTAATTGTACAGTAGACTCTAACAGAGATTGGTTTGGCTTTACAGAAAATTTAACCTCTCAAATAGCGGGATCTATTTATTTTTATTGTTTTAACAGGCTCTATAAAATTTCATTTCCTGTTGGAAAAAGTCTAATTCGACTTTACCAATTCTAAAAGATGAAAAATAAAGGCTTTATATATTTAGATTTATTTTGTGCACTCATAATTACCTCTATATTTATTCCAATTTTAGTATCTAGTGTTTTACAATTATCACACTTACACCATTACTTAACGTCTGTTTCTGGCCACTTGTTATTAATTAAAAATAATATCAACTCAATTAACAGCTCAACTAGCTACGAGCCTAAAGGCACCTTTTTAACGCAATTTCATTTATTTAAAGAGTCCTCTTATTCTACCCCTATAGTTTGGATACACAAATTATGAAACTTAATAACTACGGGTTTATTGATATATCTTATCTTATTTGGTTATTAGTTTGTGCGCTTATTTTACCGGCTCTATATACCTGTTTTTTACAACTTTCATTTTTTTGCACAACCCAACTTGATTCGTTTTTAAATGAAAGCGAACTCTTAAGTGTAGCCACATTTATGTACCATGACAGCGTGGGCTCCACGCTCGAATTAAATAACTCTAGTATTACATTTAAAAATACGGTTTCGCCTATTAACTACACTGTAACAAATTCCACACTTAAACGCCGGATAAATAGAACTCAAAATTTAACACAATATTTAACTGTTAATTCACTAGAAATGTCTTCTTCTGATTGCGTCTTACTTACCTACAATAACACCTTTACCCAAGAACTATGCGCACCTTTATTTTAGCTAAAATTAGCTTGTGTAAAAACGGGTTTATAAGCCTTGTTTTATGTAGTTATTTTTCGTTATTTACTATATTAATATTACACATTACCTATTTACTTATTAACCATACACATTTTCTTGTTAGTCTTACAGATTATATTGCGTGTTATGCAGAAGCACTTTCGGGATTACGCGCAATAAATGAAGTGTCTCAATTAACACCCATCTTAACACAAGAGCTTCCTCCCACAGTAAAAGATTTTGAATCTATTCCAAAAATAACTATAGAAAACTTTAAATTCTGTTTGTTAAAAACAGCCAATCATGTATATTCTTTTTCTCAAAAGAACACCTCTATCTGCATCTTAAATGCACGTTATAGTGTAGAAAATTCGATTATGTTATTATTTGATTTATCACTCTATTTTAGGAGATAATTTTGACACAGTATTGGCTAATGAAAAGCGAACCTAATGTTTATTCTATTGATGATTTAAAAGCAAATAGCACTACCTGCTGGGAAGGTGTTAGGAATTATCAGGCACGTAATTTTATGCGCGATGACATGAAAATTGGAGATAAAGTTTTATTTTACCATTCTAATACAAAACCGCCAGGCATTGCAGGCTTAGCAGAAGTATGTAAACTTGCCTACCCAGATCATTTTGCGTTTGATCCTAAATCAAAATATTACGACCCAAAATCTAGCCCAGATAAACCTACCTGGCAAATGGTAGATGTAAAATTTGAAAGGAAATTTAACTCTTTAGTTTCGTTAAATGAAATAAGAGAAAATGAAACGTTACAAAACATGATGGTTATACGAAAAGGATCTCGTTTGTCGATACAAAAAGTAGAAAAGCCTGATTATTTATATATTGTATCTACTTATTCTTAACCCTTATTTAGCAGAAACGGCGCCTTTAATAGACTTAATTATAACGGGTACTAATACGCCACAAATAAGAATATGATACATTCCAAACACTGCATTTATATTTCCAAGTAGCCCCAAAATTGTAACTGCCGACATTAAATTAATAACAAAAATTGCAATAAAAACCCTTACCAATGCTTTTGATACCTCGGTATTTTCATAATCAATTTCTTGAAACCAAATAGACGTTAATACTAACTGACATAAAAATAGGGATATAAATAATAAATGATATAATTGCTTATCTATTATCCAGCCTAAGATTTCACCTAAAATAGGTAAAAAGCTATAACAAAAAACACCTAATAAAACGTGTTTCATTTTCATCTGACTTACACCAAGAATTACCATTGCAGTAAATAACCCTCCTAGTCCAATAAAAAATACGTCTACCATATATCCCTCTCCATTTACTACTTTTTAACTTTTTAACTTTTTAACTTTTTAACTTTTTAACTTTTTTATCTTTTTATTTATTACACTTTTACCCAGTTTAGAAAACAACTAAACATTTTATCTTTACAATTTACTTTTTTTTATATTTTATTTACATAAAACAGATTTATCCCGATTAAGGCAGTTAAACAATTGAATTTAATTTATTATAAAGAGCTTCTATATGAGGGATTTTTTTATTTATAGACTTTGCAATAGCTAGTAAATTCCCTAAAATAGCCTCCTTTTCTAGAGGTTTATTTTTTTCCCAATCTAAACACATGCTTGTTTTATAGGGTTTCATTTTAAGAGTATCTGAAATATTTTTTTTAATATCTGCTAAGCTTAAATTACAACCGTTACTATTTGCAATTAGGGCTACTTCTTTCATGATTTCTTCTATATAGGCTGGCATTTGTGGCATATCTAGTACCTCTTTTGTGCTAAGTCCACCATGAATCACAGATAATGGATTAAAACTAGCATTCCATAACAACTTTTTGTATCTTTCTTGAACAATAAACGCAGATGCTTTACAACAATTTTTATGGTGATTAAAAAACGCCACTAACCTATCTATCTTAGCAGAATTTCCTTGTGGATATTTACCAATAATTAATCGCCCATAATCTTGATGGTGTATTTTAGCAGGCGCTATTTTACTAACACATACAAAGGCTAATCCGCTAATTATTTCTGTTTTAGGAAATGCGCTTATATAAGGCGCTTCAATATTGATTCCATTTTGTAATAATACAATTGCAGTGGTTGGGCCAACTAACTTTTTTAAGTCGGGAATTAAATTTATTGACAGTAATACTTTTGTTGCAATAATAATATAATCAGGCTGAATTTTAACCTCTTTGGTAGAGTTATAAACAAAATCTGGGCTAAATATAGTTTGAGTATCATCTGGGTTTTGAATTAAAATAGATTGTTTTTTTACCAAATCAGTTTCTAATCTAGTTACACAATGAAACTCTGTTAGCTCACTACTAATTCTACTTGAATATAAGCTTCCAATTGCGCCCATTCCAATTGTAACAAATGTTGTTTTTTTCATATTATTTAAGCTTACTAATTATAGTCAAAACACCCCATAATTAAGCTCACTATCTAGCCTTATGATGCTTAGATAATTTAACATATTTTTGTGCCCATAAAACATTTTTTTTATAGTTATCATGATCAAAATCTTTTACTTTTTTTGCAGGAATTCCTACCCACAACGAGTTTTCTTCTACAACAGTATTTTCTTTTACAACAGCTCCTGCACCAATTACAGCTCCTTTTTTTATGTGAGCTCCATTTAAAATAATGGCCCCCATTCCAATAAGAACACCATCTTCTATTGTACACGCATGTAATATAGCTTTATGCCCAACCGTAACATCGTCGCCAACATAACAGGCTAGGTCGTTTTCTAAATGAATTAAACTTAAATCTTGAATATTAGACCGTTTTCCAATACGAATTTTATTTATATCGCCTCTTAAAACAGATCCGTACCACACAGATGAATTATCTCCAATCTCTACATCACCAACAATACACACATTATCACAAATCAATACAGAATTATTAAATGTAGGAATAGAAACATTTACTTTATTTAAATTTGTTTTACTCATATATACCCTATAATAAAAGGTAATAATAAAATAATTAAGTGTTTTTTATGTATTAAATACATGATAACATTAAAAAGTATTAACTTTTTCAAATATATTTAGGTAAACAATTATGGAAAATCAAATTAATGAAAATGATAACTATGAGCACAACGACGGTTTAGGTGATCTTTTAAAAGAAAGAGAAAAGCTTGAATTTAGCTGGGCAAAAACAAGTGTTGTAGTTGGTGTATTACTAGCTATTATTGTATTAACTGGTTTTTTTATTTTTAAATTTGGCAAAGACATTGTAAGTAAATCATCTTCTAATTCTACTACCGCTCAAGTAGAGAAAGCTTATATAAATGATAGAACTACATCAAATAAAAACAAGCAATCCCAGGAAGTTGAAGACTCTAAATCTACAAAAATTACGTCTCAAAAACAACCAATTTTAAAGGCGTCTAGTCAACAGAAAACAACGACACAAAAAAAACCTTACTATAAGGTTATTACAGGAACGTTTAAGAGCAAAACATATGCCCAAAACTTAATTAAAAAATTAAGAAGCTCTGGTTTTGATGGATTTTATAAAACAATATCTTCAGCAAGCGGTGCTAGATTATATAGAGTTCAGTCTGGATCTTTTTTAAAGAAACATCAGGCAGAAAAATTTAAAATAAAATTAAGTAGTTCAAAATTTCAATCTTATATTATAACTGAATAATTTGATTAAGATTTATTTAGCTTCGGGTTCTCCTAGGCGCCAAGATATTTTAAATAAATTTGGGATATCCTTTAAATTAACCTCACATTCTTTTGATGAAACATCACTTAATCCTAAAGCGTTTAATTCTGTAGCTGCTTATGTAAAATCGCTTGCAAAAAGCAAGGCATTATCTGTTCAACATATAAAAAAAGACTGGGTTTTAGCAGCAGACACCATTGTTGTACATAATAATAATATTTTAAATAAACCACCCTCTTATGACGCAGCAATAGCTTACTTAAGCCAGCTTTCAAATTCCAAACACAGTGTATTAAGTGCAATTTGCATGTATAACCCCAAAACAAAACGCTGTTTTACTAGGTGTGAAAAAGCGACTATTATCTTTAATCCCCTTACAAACAAAGAAATACAAACCTATGTTTATGAAAAGCACCCGTTAGATAAAGCTGGGGGCTATGGATTGCAAGAAATTCCCCACCATTTTATAAAATCTGTATCAGGTTCGAAATACACAGTAATTGGCTTACCTATACACCTACTTAAAAAGGTAATTAAGCATATACATAGTAACACTCTTTAGTTTATAATAGCTTGAATTATGAAAAACTTATTTAAATCGATACTACAAACTGCAGATTTAGGAATAGATTTAGGAACACGAAATACAGTCGTTTATTCTCCTGGAATTGGTATTGTATTAAGCGAACCCTCTATGGTAGCTCTAGATAAAAACTCTGGCGCTGTTATGGCTACTGGTTATGAGGCCTATAATATGGTGGGGAGAACCCCTGGTAATATTATAGCAGTTCGACCAATGAAAGAC
>CAXBWG010000111.1:0-5564 GCA_963979105.1 uncultured bacterium
ATTAATTGGATTTGGTAATGTTGGTCAAGGAGTTGCCTCGATTGTTGCAACCAATAAAGACATGATAACAAAACGTGTTGGAAAAAATGTTGAAATAAAAACTATTTGTGTTAGAAACACAAAAAAATATGAAACTCTAGCAGGCGATATTCCCTTAACAACTAACCCAGATGACATTTTAAATGATCCTGAAATAGATATAGTCGTTGAAGTCATAGGTGGCGAAAACCCAGCGTATGAGTTTATTAAAAAAGCGTTAATGGCAAAAAAATATGTAGTTACTGCAAATAAAGAGTTAATAGCCAAGCATAAGCAAACATTTTTTGAGTTAGCAAAACAAAATAATGTAGATATCTTTTTTGAGGCTTCTGTTGGTGGTGGCATTCCCATAATTAAAACATTTAAAGTAGGTTATAGTGCCAATCAAATAGAATCTGTTTATGGAATCTTAAATGGAACTACAAATTTTATTTTAACAAAATTATTCGAAGAAAAAAGTGAATTTAGTGATGTCTTAAAACAAGCACAAGATTTAGGTTTTGCAGAAGCGGACCCTACTGCAGACATATCGGGGCTAGACGCGGCTTATAAAATTGTAATTCTAACAGCTGTTGCATTAAAAGCTGATATTCAAATTGATGATGTTTATTATGAGGGAATCGAAAATGTACAACTATCAGATGCCATATATTTAGATGAATTAGGGTATCGAATTCGCTTAATTGCAAAAGCTGTAAAACTAGAAGACTCTGTTAGTGTTAGCGTGTATCCGACTGCAATTAAAAAAGATCATCCTTTATCGACTGTAAGAAATGAATTCAATGCAATTTTTAGTACAGGTAACATGGTAGGTGAATCTATGATTTATGGTAAAGGCGCCGGTAGTTTACCAACTGGGTCTGCTGTGATGTCTGATATTTTAGATATTGCTTTTGATATAAATCATCATCGTTCAAGACGAAACTTAGAAGATAAGATTGAGCCAATTGCAGTAGCTCCAATAAATACACAAACTACGAAGTTTTATATGCGAGTATTTTTAAAAGATCAAGCTGGAATTCTAGAAGAGTTTTCACGATATTTTAAAGAGCAAAATATTAATATAAGTAGATTAATACAAAAAGAAACATTAAATAATCAAGCTGAAGTCGTTATTATTACAGACACTGTTCAGGAATCTCAATTTAATACGTTAAAGAAAGCGTTAAATTGTGCAGAATGTGTTGTTAATCTAGATTCTGTAATTCGAGTTGGTTTGTAGCCTATAAATGAGTATTAAGGCTATTTTTGGACTTGGAAATCCAGGGGATCGCTATGTAAACACGCGTCATAATATTGGCTTTAAATTTATTAATGCATTAAAGTCATCAGCCTGCGAAGTTCTATCTAAAAAAGTAAAATTAAATTCACAAATTTTTTCATGTCGAGTCAATAATAAATCTATATTATTGGTTAAGCCTCAAACATATATGAATTTGTCTGGAGAAGCTGTACAAGCAGTAATGAATTTTTATAAATTATCATTAGATGAAATATGTATTATTGCAGATGATATAGATATTGAGTTTTCTACTGTACGTGTGCGAAAAAAAGGTGGAGCTGGAACACATAATGGACTAAAGTCTATTATTAAATTAGCTGGTTCAAATGAGTTTATGAGAATTCGATTAGGAATAGGTAGTCCTCCACTTAATATGCAGTTAAGCGACTTTGTACTGCAAAATTTTTCTGAAAAAGAACAAGAGTTATTAGATAACGTACTTCCAAAAGTAAGTCATATTCTTTTAGAAAATCTTGAACGCCCTCAAGATATACTATTAAATAAACTTAATTCTTTAGATATTTAGAATTTTTTTTGTTAATAATATAATTTTTTTAAAAAAAATCATAATTTAAAGTATTTGATGCGTAGATATTGATATAAAGTTAAAAAAATATTAAAATATGATAAAAAAAAGTGAAAATTTTAAGATGACAATATTTTATAATAGTTTTTTATTAAGTTGGCAGCATGGTGGACCCATGAAAGTTCAGCGCAATAAAATGTGCAAATCAACTGACAAATGGTATTTGATATCACTTGGGGAAAATTTAGATGTTCATATAAAAAATAATGAATCGCTTAAAATTGATATTAGTAGAATGACTAATGCTCAAAAAGATGACTTAATCATACTATTAAGTGATGTAAAGAGTCTAAATAATGTTTATTTTCATTTACAAAAAGAAAGTGATCTTACATTTTTAACACATTTAAGTACTAAAATTTCTAAGTTAAATCTTAGTGGAACTAAAGGGTTATTAACTGAAGCAAGTAAGCAATTAATTAGCAGAAATATTGAAAATATTGAATTTAAAATCACAGGTTCATCAGAGCAAGGTGATTGGAAAAATGAAGAAGAGAATTTTAAAGATAACTGGTGTTTACATAGAAAATTATTAAAGAATGATGATGATCAAAAGCAGAGACCCCTGTTGTTTTTGGATAATCCTCAAGCAAAACGTCTTATTGAATTTAAACAAATAGTTGATCCTCGCTCACCTTCTTATAGTCATAGGTTTGAGCTTATAACTTATTTTGATAACTATCAAAGCGAAACACCCTCCTGTATTGATACTAGCAATACACAAAATCAAAAGGTTAATCGTAATGCTCATAATAACACAACTAATAGCGATAAAAGTTCTTATGATGAGGATCTATTTATTGAAATACTAATATAGTTATCTTATTTAAATAAATTATTTATTTGATCGAGTCGATTTTTTTTAAAACATATAATAACAAGGTTGTTAGGTTAAGAAAGGGGAGTTTTCTTATTAGAAATTTAAAAAAATTTACAAATAATTAACTAGCTAATATATAAAATTTAGCTACATATTAATCATAAACTTTTTATATAAATATCTTTATATTAAGGGTGTAGTTATGTTAAATAGTGACCTGTTAAATATTGAATTATATATAAATTATAGTAAATAATATATGAAAAAAATAAAAAGTAAGTTACTATTTATTCATGAGTGTTAATTTAGATTTTAGATTACCTAAAATTACATATTCTAAAACTACACAAACTAATGAATTACATGAGTTATGTATTAAATTAAATAAATTAGTACCTATTTCAGATCAAATAAAAAATAGCGCAGATCCTAACGCTATTGTAGCTACTTTATATTTAGTAAATAAACAATTATCAAACTTACCAGCAGAGCGTGTTGGAAATGACCGGATTTTTAGCGATACCACGATTAATACAGTTGTCTTATGTTATAAAATTTCAAAATTAATTAAATCAAGTTCTGTTTTTTCTTCGACACACTTTATACGTAATTCAGCAGCTGCATTTAAAGATGGTTCTTTAGTATCGTTATCTGCAGGCAGTTTAACTGGTAATAAAGGGCAATTAAAACAATCGACAGTTTTTTCTCGATTTTTTAAAGAATGGGTATTAATGATTCGAGACTCTAAACTAGAAAAACAATCTATATATTTAGAGCAAAAATTAGTCCAAAATAATTTAAAATTAGTGTTAGATTCAACACCTGATAACTTGAATTTAAAACACGAAAAAGATGCCTCTTTAACTCAATCAAAATCAGGCGAGTGCGCTGCAAACCCTTTACAAGATCCAGCTCTAAATTCTAAACTTTTAGTTGCTAAAGAAAATCCAGTTGTTTCACCCGTAAGACCCATAGAGCTAAATGAGGCTGTATTGGGTAGTGCCGACTCAAGATTTTTGGAGTCAGCTCAGGAATTAAGGGCTCATGAAAATATGAAAAAAGAAAAAGAAAGACTATTAGCGCATCAAAATAGACTTAAAAAAGCCGAAGATGAACAAGTTAGCACGTGTATAAACGATATGATAAGTAAGCTTGAAACCATAGAAGCACCTAAGCTTGAGGACTTGCAAGATACTGCTGAGTTTAAACAAAATGAAGAAGTGGAAAACGATGAAGTAGATATAGAAGATGATGGAGTTAAAGAAGAAGATGTAGAAGAAGATTCTAATTTTCTTATTACTCCAGTTATTAGTGTTTTGTCTAGTTCAAACAATAAATATCCAGCAGATGATACTCAAGCACAGGACGACTTAAACTCTTATTTTGAGCCCCCATTTCAAGACTATAAAATGCCAGAGGTCATTTTAGGAAATGATTGTGAAATGCATTTTTTTGTAAATAAACAAATTTCGCAAGTACAAGCACATAATGTATCTGACATAACTATTCGTTTTTCAGATGAAGACGATATCCAGGTATTACAACCCCCTGGATCTCAGGATAATATAGAAAAAACGGATTCTTCTGAATTCTCATTGAGGGAAAGGTTAAGGTTGTTTCAGTCTAAAGAAATTTATATGTCACCCAATAAAATGCAAAATAAACCTGAACAACCCCTATTAGCACAAAATGTATCAGATAGGGTAGCTGATTATGAAACTAGACAAGAGGACTTACGTTTAACAACAAAGGTTTCTCCAACAAAATCTAGTCAAAAAGAATCAAAAAAACACGTTGAAAAATGGAATGTATTTATAGACGAAGACCGTGCTACGTTTATTGTTTCCGGATTAAGAGTTCAAGATGGTAACGTCGTTGAAATGCCAAATCAACCAACAAATTTTTTACAAAAGTTAGCACCTTATGTTAATAGAGCGGATATTACTAAAAGTCTTTTGCCAATAAAGATGAATCAAAATAAACAAAATTTAGTTTCTAATACGTATACGTTTTCATTAGAGCGAAAAAAATAACTAAAATTTTTTAATAACGGATATCTTTGAATTGAGTTTTGATAAATAAATACACTCGAGATAAGATTTATTAAAAATTAATTTATGATAGATTTTAAGCTATTTGTGCTTTTGTCTTCGGGATGTGGTTGTTTTCTGGATGCCGTCTTGTGAGGTTAATAAAACTCTCTCATACCTGGGTGTCTAGGTAATGGCATGCCTGCATACATAGCAAATAAACCTAAACTTCCTAGCATTAGCGAATAGAAAATGTCGTTAGAGTTAGTTTGGCTAGAACCTGAACTTGTTTGATCGGTAGGGGTAGTTTGATATAAAACCTTTTCGATTTCTTTAGAGGGCTCTTCAGTTTGACTTTGAGTTGAGTCTATCATGCCTAAGTAAGGCAGGGCTTTAGGTTGAGTAGCTGTGGTTAAAGAACCTCTAAATAATTGATGCATTTGCTTTTTGATAATTTTGTTTAGATAATCATAGTATGTAAAGCGTTTGTAGTTATTAGAGGATTCTAAATTTATAAAATTTAACTCTATGTTAATTTTTGGTAAATCCCAATTAAAAGAAAATAAAGAAGATCCAATTTCGTGGTTATTATTTTCTGAGTTTTGATCTGAAAAAGGAGTTAACTCTTTAGAGTAGCTAAATGGGTTACTGAATTCAAGGTTTCTATACGACTCTTCTTTTTTTAAAAATGGTTCAATAGAAAATGGAGAGTATAAAGAAAGCTGTTTTTTAGAATCTAAAGAGTCTTTATTTAAGAAACCTGGTAGAAGGAGTTGGTTACTAGACACTGAATTTTCTTTAGATCCA
>CAXBWG010000112.1:0-5526 GCA_963979105.1 uncultured bacterium
CTAAAGAATAAAATTCAGCAATAATATTAGGATACCTTTGTTTAAAATTCCTAAAATACCCCAAATTAGATTCACAGGTACCATTAAACTTAATCACTTTGTTAATTGTGTTATCTTCTAAATGCTTTAAAGCAGAAAAACCTAATTTACGAACATCTAAAATTTGTAAGTTGTCACAAATTTCAAATACACTTAATGATAATTTATAAAAATTTCCAGAAATCGTCATTTTAGCTACATGATCAAATTGATTTAATTCATTTAAAATATACAAATAAAAAAAACAAATCGACTACTCTGTAAACACGCACTAAAATTAGCTACAATAATTGCTTATGACATTTACACAATCTATACAATTATTACAATCACTTGCAGTTAAAAAAGGAATAAATTATTCCCTAGAAAAACTAACGCCAATATTAAATGAATTAAATAATCCAGAAAAAAACCTACCAACGTCCATTCATATAGCAGGAACAAACGGAAAAGGATCTACTACAGCCTTTTTAAAATCACTATGCTTACATACAAATAAAACCGTTATTACATTTACATCTCCTCATCTAAGCTGTTACACAGAACGAATTACATATAACGACTCTTCTATTTCTCAAAAAAAGTTCTGCGAACTATTTAACAAAATCCAACCATTTTTAAATTATGGTTTAACAGAATTTGAAGTCTTAACACTAATGGCCCTTATCTATTGTGATCAACAAAAACCAGATGTGTGTATATTTGAAGTAGGACTTGGCGGCAGGCTCGATGCGACAAATGTTATTAGTCCAACGTGTTCTATTATTACTCACATAGACTACGATCACCAACAATTTTTAGGAAACACACTTACTCAAATAGCATTAGAAAAAGCAGGCATTATGAAACAAAACATTGCCTGTTTTAGCACAACGAATCAGCACAACGATGTAAAATCTAGTTTAATTTCACATGCTAAAACAACACAAACACCACTAACGTTTATATCTCCTTTAACCACCTCAGAAAAGTTCACTCATTTAAATGCTACCTACCAAAAAGAAAATGCAAGTTTAGCCAAAGCAGCCTTTAACTATTTATTTAAACAAAACCAAAAAAGCACCCTAGAAGATGGCCTAAAAAAAGCAATTCACTGGGGCAGATTTAGCCAATTCACACATAATAATACCAATATTATTATAGATGCTGCACATAATATATCTGGACTAACTCAACTCAAAAAAAATCTAGATCTTACTGTTGATTATGCTAAGCGCACCCTAGTGTTTGGCCTACATAAAAACAAAGATCCCCACACATTGCTTCCACTTATTTCAAGCCTAGCACCAACTCTTTATTATTGTGAATTTTGTACCCAATTTGCAATTAAGTTTAGTACTATCCAAACACTAACATCTACTCCAATTAAACCATACACCATCAATTCAACACTCCCAAAAGCTAACACATTAATTTTAACAGGGAGCATTTATTTTATTGGCCATTTTCATAAATCGTTTCAATTAACTCACCAAAATAGTAAGCCAAAACTTATAAAAACTTAAAACGATCACTAATTTGAAGTATAATTAAGTAATATTAATTAAAAAAAAATTTAACAATTATTTATTAATACTACTTACTAAAATTTACCAGTAACAGGAGACATTACATGACACTAAAATCACTTTTTTCATTTAGCTGGACACATTATAAAGCGCATTACGTTCAACTTAGTTACCCATTTCTAATACAAGGTATCTTATATAGTCCTTTTTTATTTTTAGTGGGAACCAACCAAATCGAAACATTTATCAGCCAAAATTTAGTAGCCTATTTTATGATTATTTGGCTTATCACAATTGTAATATTTTTTATTAATGTTTTTTGCTTAAAAAATTCGTTTTATTGCTTATCAAACAAACCTATTGGAAAATTTGGAATTTTCAATTTTTCTAATAGTTTAAAATTTTTTAAAATTGGACTATTCGTCACTTTAAAAATAGGACTTGGCATATTTTTATTACTAATTCCTGGTTTTTTATGGGCAAGAAAACTAATTTTTGCGCCTATTATTAGTCTTATTGAAGGAAATGACTCTAATGCAATATCCATCTCTGAACAAATTTATACTCACAACAAATCATTACTAACAAAATTTATACTATTATTAATCCTAAGCTGGCTACTAATGAACATCCCCGGTATTATTTTTCAATTAATCACTAATAAAACACTACTTATACTGTTTATCATTCTTTTAACTCTATTATCTTCAGCCCTATACTCATTTGTTTGTCTATTTATTGTTAGTGCTTACGTTAAATTAAAAGAAGCCTGTCCAAAAGAAAGTTTATCAGCCCCCATTCCAAAACAATTAAAAGAGCCTAGCTGGTTAAAAATAATAGGAACAACTTTATTATTTTTTATTACAGCCATAAGTATTATTATATTATTTGCAACAGCCTATTATTTTCTTTTACCCAACCCGTAAGTCTAAATTGATGCTATCATCGATACATTATTAAATTTAATATGCAAAATCTATAAGAAATTAGATTTTTATTTTAAAAAATAAAAAACAAACACCCACATAACATACTAAAAAAAGATCCTAATTGGCTAAAATTAATTATTAAACTCTTTTTTAGACCGACTATTATAACTATAATAGTTTATGTAGGTATTATAAGCATGTAGGTTATTATCGGTGATTAAGTGATTAATTAGTTACAAAAAAACAATATCTAAAAACCATAAAAAATACAAAAAATATTCACTTTTAAACACCCCCCAACACATCTGAGTTGATATCATAATTAAAATAAAAATAACATATATTTTTTTAAAAATTTAACGATTAATATACCAACCAAGTACACCTTGGCTTTTATATTAAAGGGGGGGGATATCTAAATATTTGTAGATAATCACGAGGGTGTACCCGGTAGGTACATAAAATGAATGTGAATGTGAATTTTTTTTGAGGAAAACATGGACATTAAACACCCCCCCCTGTATTGCAATACCCTAAAAAGACACTTATTAAACATTAAAATTAAAGGTAAGATTAATAAAGATGAAAAACAAATTAGTGTTATATACTAGCATCTATTTAATCACCTCAATATTTGCGCTATCATCGCTGTATTTTAACGCACAAACAGTGCCATTAATAAAAAAAACAACAGAATTAACAAAACAAAATTCCGAATTAAAATTAGAAAACCAACGGTTACGAAACAAAATATCTATTCAAAAAAGCTTAAAAAACATTCATTTAAAAGCCAAAAAATTTAACATGATTTTACAAAACCCAAATAAAGTCACCCATATTAAATACACAAAAACACCATGAGCCAACGACACAGAGTCTTTTTTTATTGTTTAATTATTTTAGCACTTACCTTTTGTTCCAGGCTTATTTATTTACAAGTAATCCAACATGAATTTTTTAAAACAAAAGCAGCAAACCAACTAAAGCGAATTATTAACCTCTATCCAAACCGCGGCTCTATTTTAGATAGAAACTTAAAACCATTAGCCTTAACCGAAGAATCGTATCAGGTTTATGCATTACCAGAAAAAATAGAAAACAAATGGGAGTTTTCTAAAGCAATTGCAGCTATTTTAAACAAAAAAAGAAAACCCATTTCAGATAAACTATATCAAAGTAAAGCGCCCTTTATTTGGTTAGCACGACATGTATCTAAAGACACAATGCAAACTCTAAAAGAACTAGATTTAGCAGGAATTGGATTTATTAAAACGCATAAACGAACCTATCCAAACAACGAACTGGCAAGCCACATATTAGGGTTTGTGGGTGTAGATAATCAAGGTTTAGGTGGACTTGAATACCGTTACGACGATTTATTAAAAGGATCTCCCGGAAAAATAATTTTAGATGGAGACCCAAAAGGAACACAGCTTGTATCTGGAAAAAAAATAAGTATCGCAGCAAACGATGGCCAAACCATAGTCACAACAATCGACTCTAACATTCAATATATGACAGAATATTATTTAGAAAAACAAATTACAAAACACCAGGCTAAAGGGGGTCATGCCATAATTATGGACCCAAATACAGGAGACATTTTAGCTATGGCCTCGATCCCAACATTTAATGCCAATCTATGGAACCAAAGTCCGCAAAAAAACAAAAAAATAGCAGCCATTAGCAATGCCTACGAACCAGGCTCCATTTTTAAAATTATCACGCTAGCTAGTACCCTTGAAGAAGATATTGTATCTATAAAAACAACTCTACATGTGCCTGAAACCTATACGTTATATAATAAAACAATTTCAGAAGCACACAAACGAAAACCAAATGAAGAAAGCACCAAAAGTGTCTCTGAAATAATCGAACAATCTTTAAATGTAGGCACAACACTACTGGCTATTAAATTAGGCCCCGAACGGTTTTATAAATACATGAAAGAATTTGGATTTGGAAAAAAAACCAATATAGAATTACCAGGAGAATCTAAAGGCATTTTACATCCCGTAAAAAAATGGTCGGGAATAGATATTGCCATGATTTCGTTTGGACAAGGCATAGCCGTAACCGGTATTCAAATGACAGCTGCATTAGCCACCATTGCCAATAACGGAATCTATGTTAAACCACGTATTATTAAATATTTTACAGACAGCCAACACATAACCCGTAAAGCTGTTCCTATTCAAAAACAACACCGAGTTATAAGTGTAGACACTGCAAAACAAATTCATAAAGCAATGTACAATGTTGTTGAACGTGGCACTGCAACCAACATAAAAATTAACAATTATCCGATTGCTGGAAAAACCGGAACCGCACAAAAAGCAAACCCTGTAACTGGCGGCTATGAAAAAGGCAGTTATATTGCCTCATTTTTAGGTTTTTTTCCTGTAGAAAACCCAAAAGTTGTAATGCTTGTATCTATAGATAGCCCTAAAAAAGGATATTACGGATCAACCGTAGCAGGACCCGTATTTAAAAACTGTGCAAAATTTTTAATTGATTATTATAATATTGCACCCTCAAGCTTAAAAAATTCTAGTTTAAATTCATCTAAAATTTTATCTTATACCGATTAACCCTAAAAATAAATCCAACACCCACACGACGTTAAACAAAATAAAACTTAGTTTATAAAAACAACACCTAATTATTTACTTAGTCATAGGCCTATAAAAAACATTACGTTACCATTATTTTTTTAAACAAACCGCACTTAAATAAGCCCCAATAGCGGGCTCCCAACCTAATTCAAGCGCATCGCAAATTACCTGATGCCCAATTGATACTTCTAACACATTAGGAACATGGTTTAAAAAATAAGCACAATTATCTAAACTTAAATCATGGCCTGCATTAATTCCTATATTATAAGCACTTAATTGTTTTGCAAGATCTACAAAAGGGGCTACCGCCTCATTTTTATTTTGAAAAAACATCTCGGCATAAGGACCCGTATAAAGCTCGACGCGATCTGTTTTAGTTGCAACTAATTCTGTAAAATTAGAAAATTGCGAATCTACAAACAACGACGTTCT
>CAXBWG010000113.1:0-5498 GCA_963979105.1 uncultured bacterium
TGAGGCCGCTGCAAAAACAATGCTGCAAGCTTCTGCTTTGCCTACAGAGATTAAGGAAATTATTGGAAATAAAGAAAAAATTTCTACAGAAATAGCAATTGCAAGACAAAAAAACGATAATGAGTTACTTCCAGTATTACAAGAAAAGCTGGATTCTATTGACGAGGAATTAAAAAAATTACCCACAGATCAAACAAAATATTTAAACCCAACTGTTAACGAAGAGGTAATTGCTGAAATAATTTCTGCATGGACAAAAGTGCCAATTACTAAAATGACAGGTGAAGAAACGAAGCGGTTATTAAATATGAAAAAAGAGATTAAAGAACATATTGTAGGTCAAGACGATGCTGTTCAGGCGTTAGTTAGAGCAGTAAAGCGGTCTAAAGTTGGACTAAAAGACCCAAAACGACCTACAGGATCTTTTTTGTTTTTAGGACCAACAGGCGTAGGGAAATCAGAATTGGCAAAACAATTAGCAGACTATTTATTTGGAAGCCAAGATTGTTTAATTCGTATTGATATGAGTGAATATATGGAAAAACATACAGTTTCTAGGTTAATAGGATCCCCTCCGGGATATGTTGGATTTAATGAAGGGGGACAATTATCAGAACCAGTAAGAAGAAAACCTTATTCGGTAGTATTGTTTGATGAGCTTGAAAAAGCATCTCCGGATATTTTAAATGTATTATTGCAAATCTTAGAAGATGGAAGATTAACAGACGCAAATGGGCGTGTAGTAAATTTTAAAAATACTATCATTATCATGACGTCTAATATTGGAAGTAAACATATACATCAGGAAACGTCATTTGGATTTGTGGATCCATCGCATGTAGAAGAGACTAAGTATGAAGCGTTAAAATTAAAGTTAAAAGCAGAGCTTAAAAACGCATTAAAACCAGAGTTTATTAATCGTATTGACGATATTATAATTTTTAAAGCATTAAATAAAGAGAATATGTATGAAATTGCAGAAGTAATGCTAAACGATATAAAAGATAGACTTTCAGATCAAAAAATATTTATTAATTATGATAAAAAAGTTATTAAGTTTCTTGTAGATAATGGATTTGATCAAAAGCTAGGGGCAAGGCCATTAAGACGTTCAATTCAAGAAAACTTTGAAGATTCATTAGCGGATGTGATTTTAAAAAAAGGATACATTACTAATATTGTAGCAACGGCTTCTGTTAAGAATAATGCAATTTCATTTTCTATTTCAACTCGTGTTCCTAAATCTTTATTAAAAATACATGAGGCAAAAAAAGAAGTAGTATCAACTAAGTAAGTTGATGCAGAAAACAATTACTTTATTTGAATGCCAAACATGCGGAGCCAGTTATCCGAAGTGGCAAGGGTGTTGTGATGGGTGTGAACAATGGAATTCGATTATTGAGATTAAGCAAGAAAAAAGTGCTAAAAAACAGAGTGTTATAACAAAAGAAACACAATCGAAAACACTAGCCTCTATAGAAAAGGAGGAAAATTATTTTTACAGGACAACAATTCAAGAATTTGATCAGGTTTTAGGAGAAGGAATATGTAAAGGGTCTGTTGTTTTACTTAGTGGAGAACCGGGAATTGGAAAATCAACAATTTCATTGCAGGTGTGCCAAAAGTGTTCGGCATCAGGGTTAAAGGTATTATATGTCTCCTCAGAAGAATCTGAGGCTCAGTTAAAAATAAGGGCTCAGCGGTTTGGAAATATTTCACAAAGCTTATGGGTATATTCAGAGACCAATATGCAGCATATTATTCAAGAATGTGATCGAATTAAACCAGACCTTATATTATTAGATTCTATACAAGTCGTACAACATCCAGAGTTAACAGCGCTTGAAGGTACCGTGAGCCAGGTAAGGCAATGTGCAAGTGCATTAATTGCATGGGTAAAAAATCATAATGCTAGTGCGATTATGATTGGCCATATTACAAAAGATGGACAAATTGCAGGCCCTAAAGTGTTAGAACATTTAGTTGATGTCATTTTATATCTTGAAGGAAGTAAAAACTTTAGCAATAGGGTCCTTAGATGCACAAAAAACAGATATGGATCAACTGAAAATATAGGTCTTTTTGAAATGAAATTTAACGGACTTGTTGCATTAACAGATCCCTCAAAAGCATTTATAAAAACATTTCAAAATAATGTACCAGGTTCTGTGATAGTGCCTTATGCAGAAGGTAATAGAGTATTGCTTATAGAGGTACAAGCATTAGTTGTAGAAACAAGTTACGGAATGGCGAAGCGAAACTTTGTAGGTGTAAATCAACATCGGGCAAATTTATTGATTGCTGTTTTAGATAAATTATTTAAATTCAAACTTGCTAGTCATGATATTTTTTTATCAGTTGTTGGCGGATTAAAAGTAAATGATCCGTCTGTGGATTTAGCAATTGTAATTGCTGTGATTTCATCATTAAAACAGAAGCCTGTCCGCTCAAAATGTGGGGTTTGTGGAGAAATAGGCTTAACGGGAGAAGTAAGGCCTGTAAGTTATAGTGAAAAGCGAGTAAAAGAATTAATAAAAAGTGGCTTTGAAAGATGTATTATACCGGAAAAAAACAAAGAATTTGGTTTAGATGATTGTGAAAATCAAATAAACTATGTACGGTTTATTGCAGATTCCATTACAGCGGCATTTACCTATGATTAAGCCCGAGACTACTAGCGAGAAAATTAGTAATAGTTTTTCTAAAATTAGATCTCAAGAAGATAGATGGGAAGGCGTTTTAGAGATTAAAAATATACAAGATTTAGAGGGTATTAACGATCTTTTGCATGCAACAAAAGATGATTTTTGGATGATTCGGTGGGTTACGTTAGAAAAGCTAGAACAACTTCAAGATTCTAGCGCAATTGATGCGCTATTAAACATGCTTAATGATAGTGATTTAACGGTAAGGCATGCAGTTCCGAAAGCAATTTATGCGTGTGCTAAAAACAATATTAAACCACTTTTACGTCGGTGTTGCGATGAAGACGATGTTGTTTTTAAGTTTGTAAAATCTTATTTACAGCGAAATTTGCTAGCCCATTATACACAAGTAGAACTACTGATTTTATATGAAAACTCATTGGTTTCAAATTATTTATTATTAATGGTTTTTAAGCAGTTAAAAGAAAAATCTGAATCGTTATTAATGAAGGCGGTAAAAATTCGAAATACGCAACGACATGCCATTATGATGCTAGCAATTATAAATTCAAAAAAGGCGATACCTATTTTTATTGCATTATATGAAAATGCGCATTTAAAACGTCATATTATTCAAGCATTTTTAGAAATACAAGATAAAAATAAATTTAATATATTAATTGAACATCATAAGATAAAAGAAATTAAAGTATTAGTAGAACAAATGATAATTAAATTATCTGATAATATAGTGCCTACTATAATGACTTATTTAGAATCGAATCAATATCAAGGATTTTTATTGAATATATTATATAAAATACCAATAGATTCTAATTTACAGCAGTTTATACTAAAAAAAGTAGAAACAAATACTTTATTAAAAAACAGTATCGATGTAACTCAATTAAAACCTAAATAAATTTTAATATTTTTCGTATACTAGTAATTATGTTACAACGACAAGCTGACCAAAATCCGCATGAAAAGTTAAGAATTGATAGTTTGCGCTATATTACTATTTTTGAAATTAAGAATTTTGAAGAAATTATAATAAAATCCTGTAAAGAAGCGTTTTCGATAATTTTAGAAATAGAAGAAACAGTAAAGTCGGTTTTAAAAAGTAAAATTAAATATAAGTTCGAAGAAGAGTATTTACATCAAAGTATAACTGTAAAGGTAGAACATAATAAAATCGTTATGTTTTCAAGAGGAAATACAAATTTAGATCTTATAGCAATATTAAAAGCAGCTGCAAAAGTTATGAGTCAGCTTTTGAGTAAACATATTTTATTAGCAGGCCATGTTGCATACGGACATTTTTATTTTAGCGATGATCAAAAAAAGTTTTGCGGAAAACCCTACGTCATGGCATATCAACAAGCAAAGGAAATTCAGTGTTGCGCTATAACCTGTGACACATTAGTACAACAAAATATTCAAGAAGCAAAAATATTTATTAATGACCCAGATTTTTTTTCAAAAATGGGAAAATCATTACTAGAAAAACATGATATTCCTATTTTTGGAACAAGAATAAATGGCGAAATTGTATCTAAAAAAATGTTTACAGTAGATTGGCCGCGTGCAGAAATCGATGTATTTGGAACAATTAAAGAATATAAAATAGAAGAGTTTTTTAAACCATATAAAGCTGTATATGGGGAGTATGAGCAATTAGATGTTATTAAAAGAACGTATTTTGAAGAAACATTAAAGCTGTTAAATAACAGCTTGGCTCAATGTATTAAATTATTTAATTCTACAATTTAAAGAGCTACTGAATTAACAGACTTTTGGTTTCCAAAGTTTTTGTCTAAATATACCATTAGAACTGCGATATCAGCAGGATTAACGCCGGCAAGTTTTGTCGCTTCAAAAAATGTTTTTGGGCGATTTTCTTTTAAGCGATCTCGGCTTTCTGTTTTTAATCCCATAATAAGATCATAGTTTAACGATGAAGGAATTATTTTTTGATAATAACGTTTAATTTTATCAATAACATCGGTTTGTTTTTTAATATAGCCTTCATAGCGTATTTCAGTTAATAGTTGTTGCGCAATTTCTTTTTCTAATAAAGGGAGAGACGTGTCGATGAAATCAGCTAATTTAATTTTAGGTCGTTTAGCGAGTTCATTTAGTTTAATTTTATGTTTTAATTTAAATTCAGATACCTGAGCCTCTGTACAGCTCGTTTTTTTCCATAATTTTGTTAATTCTGATTTAAGCTTTTTTCTCTGTCCAATAAGTTGAAAGTCGGAATTGTTTAAAATACCATTATCATAAGCGCGCTGACTTAACCGTTCAACAGGATTATCTTGTCTTAGAAGAAGCCTATACTCAGATCGAGATGTTAACATTCGGTAGGGCTCATGAATATCTTTAGTAATTAAATCGTCGATAAGTGTTCCAATATAGGAGTCTTCTCGAGTTAATATAAACGGATTACGGTTTTGCACACAAAGGCCAGCATTAATTCCGGCAACAATGCCTTGTCCCGCAGCTTCCTCATAGCCAGAAGTGCCATTTATTTGGCCTGCGAAATATAATCCCTTTACTGGGCGAGATTCTAGAGTAGGATACAGCTGATGAGGATAAATAAAGTCATATTCTACCGCGTATCCCCATTTTAATATCTTAACCTCATTCATTCCTCTCATGGAACGAAGAAAGGCCTCTTGAACGTCGTGAGGCAGCGATGTGTTTAACCCTTGCGGATAAATAGAGTCCAAATGGCGCCCTTCTGGTTCAATAAAGATATGATGAGTGGGTTTATCTTTAAATCGAACAATTTTATCTTCAATAGATGGGCAATATCTTGGGCCGACACCTTTTATAGTTTTAGTAAATAAA
>CAXBWG010000114.1:0-5467 GCA_963979105.1 uncultured bacterium
CTGCATTATCTATTAATGGCTTAGTTAAAGTATTAGAAATTATAGGAAATGAACTTACTAAAACACTTAATGCCATACACGCGATATTATAAAAATCCTGAAATTCGTTTACATTATCTCCCGAAATTAAAAATGCGCATCCTAAAATTAAACATATAATAACTGAAATTATAAACGCACTTAAAAACCCCAAGCACAACCCACTGCTAATAGTGCTTAAAATACTATCTTTACTATTTTTTGTTACATATTTAATAACAGGTAATTTAATTGAAAGAAAAAAATAGATAACTGGATATATGCTTAAACTTGCAACTATACCAAAACAAATAGAAATTAAAATATTATTATTTATTTTCCCGTCTAAAAAAAGATAGTAAACGCCCATAACAATAATAAGATTAGTACAAATTAAATGTGTATATTTTTTAAAAAAATGAGTTCCTTTAAATACATTTAAAACTTTAATTAATTGGGTCGTAATGCTATTTGCAAATAATGCATATGCTGTAAATAAAATCGGAAAAACAACCAAATTCAAAGATACCACAGAGTGATTAACTAATCCTACAAAACTACCTAAAATACTTATTGCGACAATTGAAATCATACATGTTGAATGTAAATTTGAAAAAACAAGATAATTATTTTTTAATTGATCACCAATTAAATCAGGAATTGAACTTGGGTTTCTTAAATCATCTTCTGGAAAATCATATTTGGAATATCCGATTAAGTCTGCCGCGGTATCAAATGAAACTGAGAATACACTAAAATTAAATCGTGCTAAAACTGCATGTAATGTACTGCCGACTGCATAGCCTGCCAAAGAGGTAGATATAAATAAATTTTTTAAATTCAAAAAATCACTATTATTAAGAGTTTCAGATGTCCAATGATATCCAAGTTTTGAAAGAAATAATTCAGAAAATCCAAATAAATTTAATGTTATCACTTTATCTAATCCAATAATCCAAATAGAAATATCAAATAATATTAATGAAATAAGTAAAGTTAAAATAAAATTGGATTTTGATTTACAGTAATTTAAAATTTTTTCAGAAGAATTATTTGAACTAGATAAAATTCCCTTTATAGAACTCATTGAAAACTTTAAACTTAGCCAGCCTGCAAAACAACTTGTTATTACAGAAGGAATTACAAGTAAAACTCGAATAAACGGAATACTAAAATAAAAATTCAGAACAATACTAAATACAACAAATGTAATAACACATACACCTAAATAAATATAAAACTTCCCAAGAATTATTTTCGTTCCTGAGATAATAAAATCAATTATACGTCCTGCATTTTCATTAATTTCTGATTTATGACTATTCATTAAAGGAATTAAACTTATACAAATACTTAAAACAAAAAATATCAGCGTTATTTTTTCTATAAATAAAAACATACAATCAAAATACCCATATCGACAAAATCATAAACTTTTATTGTAAAAATAAAATCATTCATCGTGTAAACTTAAAAAAAGTTATGTATCAATCTTTAAACGTTTACGGAAAGCCATTACGAGCTTGTTGTATGAAACCAATGACTGGTTTTTATAGAAATGGATGCTGTGATAGCGCTGATGAAGACACAGGAATTCATCCTGTTTGTATTATAGTTACGAATTCATTTTTAAAATTTAGTGCATCAAAAGGAAATGATTTAGCCACCCCGATACCTGAATATAACTTCCCTGGATTAGTAGAAGGTGATAAATGGTGTTTATGTGCACGCCGATGGCTAGAAGCATACAAACATGGAATTGCACCTAAATTAGTTATTAGTGCAACGCACATAAAAACATTAGGTATTATAGATCTTGAAATATTAGAAAAATTTTCTATTGATTCAAATAATTCAGATTCTAACTTAGATAGTCTATCTCTATCATAATTTTTACAGGCTAAAATCAAAAACTCTTAACTTCTCTATATTAGGTTTTATAAATAAATTTACAAACTCTTGATGTAGGTTATGATTTAAATACGTTTCTAAATCAACTTTAGATGTAAACGTCATGTTAAATGCAAAATCATAAGTATTATCTACTACATCTCGGCTGCTTGGCAGCATATTTCCAATATGAAACGATTTTAACCCAGGGATTTTATCTAATTTTTTAGCCTCAGAGATAATCTCATCTTTTTTTTCCTCAGAAACGTTTGATTTAAGCCAAAATACAACAATATGACTAATTATTGTTTGATTTATCATTTTTACACTCACTATTAATTATTTTTTTTGTACTTTAATTGGTTATTCTAAAAAACTCAATTAAAAAAAATCAACTTTTGAATAATCATTTTTTTATCTTTGTGTTGTTAAAATGTTATAATATATATAAATATATATTTATCTCTTGATTCATTTTATAACGTTATTACTTAAATTAAAAATTATTTCTTTATAAACCACTTATTATTTAAACAAAAAATTTCTCGATACAAGTTTTAAAAATTTTTTATCGTTATTCTATATAAGAACTATAATTTTGGTGGGGGTGCCAAATAATGGATTTACATAATTACTTTAGATTAAAAAGACGTAATGACGATTTAAAATTAATTAAATCTGTTAATAAAATCAATAAACATGTCGATGAATATTCCAACGACACCAATTCAAATCAACAAAAAAAATCATTTAACGATATGTTTCAAGAAATGATCGATGAGGAATCAAATACTAATTCTAATGACTAAATTTATCAATAACACGCTGTAGCCCATCTAAGCCAACTTTCAAAGCGCTCATCTTCGGACCATAGCTTAACCTTACATTATTTATATATCTAGAATGATGTTTCAATCGTCGTTTTCCTGGATTCACATCAAAAAATATCCCAGGTACTACTATTACATTTTCTTTCAGACATTCTTCAAAAAAGGTTATACAGTTAGTTAATGGCTCTGGTAATTTTGATAAATTACACCATAGATAAAATGTAGAGTCTGCCTTACATTCTAATTGTATCCCCATATTAAGAACACGTTTCTCAAAATAATCTCGTTTTTTAGAAAATGTTTGTTGTAGTAATTGTGCTTCTTTTTGTATTGATTCAGGATTAATTTTTTTTAACGCAGCTTCTTGCAAAGGATGAACAGCCCCTCCATCAAAAAAAGAACCAACAGAAGATACTTTATCAATAACTGGCTCAGGACCTAGCATCCAACCAATTCTCCAGCCTGGAGATCTCCAGTTTTTTGACATTCCGTTAATAATAACAACTGGATCATTATTAACATCTTCTATAAATTCAGCTGCAGATAAAATCTTTGTTTCAGTATTATTATATAAAAAATGAGAATAAAACTCATCAAAAACACTTAAACACCGTAACTCGTTCATTAATTTAACCCAATCATTTAGCTCTTTGCCTTGAAGAGATTGCCCTGTTGGATTACAAGGATTACTAATTAATAATGCTGAAAGTCCTTTATTTACAATTTCTGCTTTTAATTCTGATATTGAAATTTTAAAATTATTTTCTTGTTTTAAATTAATTGGAATAGGCACAAAATTTCGAAACACACTCAACAATTCTTCATAAGCTGTATAATCTGGTATAAAATGTCCTAAATTAATATTTCCCAAAGCTGCAACTAATCGAGCTAAGGCAACTCTTCCACCACCGGCAATACACACATTTTTATAGGTATACTTTGATTTCTTATCTTGGCGAAATAACTGATTGTAATATGAAGCTATTTTCTTTCTAAAATCAATCCCGCCGCTTATGGGTGCATATTCACTATTATTTGCATTAACGGTTAAATTAAGATCCTCTCGGTCTCCATTAAGAGGCGATGTGTCTGGAGCACCTTGCCCCAAGTTCGCCCATTTTTCATCTGTAACACAATACCCTTTTTCATAGGCTTTTTCTAAAACATAAATCACACCAGTTTTAGGAACAGATCTAAAATAATCTAAATAATCATATTTATTTGTCATATTTATTTAAATCTCACCTGTTTTTTAAGAAGAAAAATAGAGAATAAATTATTTCTTTTCTTTATATTCAACGTGACGTCTTAATAATGGGTCGAAACGTTTTATTTCTAAACGAGCAGACGTATTATTTTTATTTTTTGTTGTATGATATGTATGTCCACTTTCAGTACTTTCTAAAATAATATGTTGTCTATGTCCTTTTTTTGCCACAATAAAACTCCTATAATTTTACCTTTAACTTTTTCAACGTTGCAGATAATCCTTTTTTTGTAATCGTACGTAATGTTCTAGCTGCTATACGAATTTTTACAACTCTACCATCAATCCTGACTTTTTTAAGTTGTAAATTAAGTTCTTTTTTTGTTTTTGTTCGTCTTTTTGAATGACTCACATTATTTCCAACTAGGCCTCTTTTTTTTGTTAACTGATCTTGTCTTGACATAATAATTTCTCCAAAGATATTTATCTTTTTTAATTTTAAAAATTAATGATATTAAATTCTTTACAAATATTCAATATCTTTTACACTTGTTTTAGTAACATAACTATATTTAAGGGAGTATTTATGAAAAAATGTGCCGTTATTTTATCTGGATGTGGGCTTTATGATGGATCTGAAATTCATGAATCTACACTATTAAGTTATTTTTTAGATCTTCATGACATATCTATTACATTTTTAGCTCCAAATATAGATCAAGCAGATTGTATCGATCATTCTACAGGAAAAGCAATGGCAAACACCTCACGAAATTGTTTAATTGAAAGTGCTCGTATTGCACGAGGTCCGGTAAACGATATTAATGAAAAGCTTGCAGATGAATTTGATATGGCAATTTTTTCTGGAGGTTATGGAGCGGCTAAAAACTTAAGCACATTTGCTATAGACAACGAAAACCTATCTATTAATTTAAGTGTAAAAAACTTTATCTTAGCAATGAACAAGAAAATTAAACCTTTAGGTTTTTTATGTATTAGCCCTGTAATTGCAGCAAAACTATTTCCTAAGTTGAAATGCACATTAGGTTTGGATCAATCAAATCTAGATATATTAACAAAAATGGGAGCTAGCGCCATACAGGCAAATTATGATGATGTTGTTTTTGATGCGGCCTATAATATTTATTCTACGCCTGCATACATGATCGATACATCGATATCTAAAATAGCTTTAGGAATAGAAAAACTTGTTGTCTCTATCAAAGATAGCCTTTAAAACCCGTATCTAACTCGCCTTATAATCGTTTTGGTAAAATAGTGTCTAATAGGTCGTAGTTTAAACTTAAAAAATACTTTTTCTTTTTTTTGGATTTTTTTCTCTTCTTTTTGGAATATCTAAAATAATGAATTTTTTAAATTTGGTGGTTAGGTCTTTATTTAAATAACTAAATAATTGGGGGTTCTTAATGACCTTTTTTTTGGGGGGAGTTATCACACCCCCCTTTCCCCCCTTGATTTACTTTTTTTGGGTGAAAAAAGTAACAAAAACAACTTTTTTTTG
>CAXBWG010000115.1:0-5458 GCA_963979105.1 uncultured bacterium
GCTGAGAGTAAAGAAAAAAATGCAGCAACAGAGCTGCTTAAGGAAGTAAAAGATTCTTATGAAAAATATAAGCAAGGGCGTTGGGGAGGAACTTTCACGGGCAAAGGAAACTGGCGTGCAGACCAGGCCTATGCATTAGTTGCTAAAATGCAAACTTTAGCAGATGTCACATCTGAGGCATCTGGGGACTTTTCGATAAACGCAGTAAATTGTGCAAGTGGAAAAGATAGAACTGGTATGAGCCAATCAACCTCTACCAATTATTTTGAACAATTTCATGAAAGTGTTGCTAGTGCCAAAGACGGAGAAACGCCTGATATTACAAAAACTAGATACGAACAAATTCAACAATTAGATGCAGAAATAAAACCATTACCAAAAGACAGCCCTAATGATAAAAAAATAAATATGAAGACCATGATGGAAAAATTGCAAAAAGAAAATTTAGAATTTGCATTAAAAACCAATCAACTTGAAATACAAGAAAAAAATACAGGAACTAAAGGCCATAAATTATATGGGGATTCCATGCCTCAATTACTTACAGGTAATATACGAACAAAAGGTGGCCAAACTCTACAAATGCAAATGCTAATGTATGGATTAGATAAAGAAGGGGTGGAAGCCCAATTCACAAGAACATCTAAAAATAATGCAACTTAAGGAGTATAAATGGGAGACTTAAAACAATTAGAAGAAATTTTAACAACAACACCTAGTTTAAAAGGGGTGTCGTTTTTAACACAATTTCAACACAATTTATCAAAAAATAAAATTTCGTTTCAACAGTTGTTTCAAAGTCTTATAAAGTTAAAATCCGTGGATTATAATCCCAGGTTATTGCCACTATTATTAACCTTTAGTCCATCATATAAAGCTGCTAAAGCTCATGACAATGAGTTTTTGTATGTGCATTCGGTTGGTGATTCAATTCGTAAAAAAGATGAAGAATTTTGTAACAAATGTATTCATTATGCATTAAGTGAATTAAAAAAACATAATATGAGCTTAAATTCTCCGGTAGTTTCATTAGTAATGGATATGTGTATGGCACTTTCAGGAATACATGATATTTATGGGTTTTCATATACCAAAAATCTTATTGAACTTGAAATTGGAGGTGGGGTTTCCCTTGAAAGTCTAGAAGTTTTCGATGATAGCCCCGCAGAAATAAAAGAAAATAAACAAGGATATTTTCCGTCTATTATTCTTACACGAATTTTAAAAATGATGATTGTCTTTTTTAATAAAGATAGTATTAAATCCATGCTAGAAACACTTACTCAAAAAGATAGCTATAACGATTACGACTTAGAAATATTATGGCTAAATCATGAAAAAGAACTATTTGAATTAGGCCAAAAAAATACAGAAGGATTATTTATTGGATTAAATAAATTTTTGATTGAAAAACGTATAATAACAAAATCATTTCCATTAAAAATGACTCATCAAAAAGTAAATTTTCCTGAAGTTGTAGATTAATAAATTATTAGAAATTATCTGAATTAATAATTAGATAATAAATTAATAGAATGAGTATTTATTTTAAAATACTGTTAAATAAAATATTACGTTGCGTTAGTATTTCGATCTATGATTATTTAATGTTGATTTTTTGAACATTAAGCTAAATTTTTCATTGTTTAAGGCTTTAGAAGTGTTTTATAACTTGAAAAATTTTAAAAATTATACTATAAGCATTATATGGGATTTAGAATATGAAAAAATTTGGGTACTTAAAAACATCATATCAAGATCAATCTGTTGAAGACCTAAAAGTGCAGTTAAAAAAGGCAGGCTGTTCTGTAATTTATAAAGATATCGCCTTATCTTCAAAAGAAAAGAGGCCTGGTTTTGAGACCTTAATTAATTCGTTAAATTCTGAAGATGTAATAGTAGTACAAAGTTTAGATAATTTAGCATGTTCTATTAATCAGTTAGTTGATAGTGTCTCTAATATTCAAGAAAAAGGCGCAAAAATACAATCTTTAGAAGATAATTTAAATTCGAGTAATGAAATTACAATGAGTCAATTATTTGAAATACTTAAATCAAGTAAAGAGAAAATGTTAAAAGCGCAGACTAAGCCCGGTAGAGAAGGTGCCAAAGCAAGAGGGAGAATGGGCGGCCGACCTGAGAAGGTTTCTGAAAAACAAAAACAAGAAATAAAACGACTCTATAACGAAGATATTCCCGTAAAAGCAATTTGTGAACGAATAGGGATTTCACGTCCAACTTTATATAAGTATTTAAAAATATAGATTTTTATAAAGATAAAAAGTTTTTTAGAAGCTGTAATCCCACATCACTACTTTTTTCCGGATGAAATTGAGTTCCCCAAATATTTTGTTTACAAACAGCAGAAATGAAATCTGAATCATAAGGCGTTGTGGCACCAATTGTACTTGGATCTGTATTGTAAAGACAGTAGGAATGAACAAAATAAAAATAGCTATCATTATTAATGCCTTTAAACATAGATGAGTTCTTTATACTGCAACTATTCCAGCCCATATGAGGGATTTTTAATTGTGCAGCTTTTATGCGGGTAATATGGCCAGGAAGAATTCCTAATCCATTAATTTTTTCATGTTCGGTGGATGAGTTAAATAGAATTTGAAACCCTAAACAAATTCCAAAGTAGGGAACTCCATTTTTAATTAATGTTTTAATTGGATCTATTAAGTGCTTTGTTTTTAAGTTTTGCATTGCTTGCTTAAAGGCGCCTTGCCCGGGAACAATTAATTTAGTGGCATTTTTAATAAGGTTAATGTCGTTTGTTAAAACAGTTTTAAACCCAAGATGTGCACATGCATGTTTAATGCTATGCGTGTTTCCTGCATCGTAATCTAAAATAACTATCATAAGCTTAAGTGTACATAGTTAAGCTTATTGTGAACATATTTTTATGAGTTATATCCCTAAAAATCGTCTCATAGCTTGATCATCTTCTGGGCTAGATTTTAAAATATCGTTTGGAGTTATTTTTTTAGTTTTAGTCTTGCTTTTACTGCCAAATTTTATGTCTACTTCGTTTTTTTTATAAACTTTTGGACGTGTTTGTAAATCTTTTTTTAATTGGAGGGCATCTTTTTTCCACTGCTCTTTTTGGTCTTCATTTGTATTATCCATAGTTTTAGTATACAAAAGATTAAATAGGATATCTATAAAAAATGTGTAAATATTATGAAACTTAAAAACCTGATTAATTGTAATTTTTGTCATGTAATACTAAAGCGGGTAACGATTTTAACCTAATTTATGCTAAAATAATGTCCATGTTAGATAATACTGCATTTGACACGGCAATAAAAAATATGAGTTATGATGAGCAATTAATTTCTAAGTTGCATCAAGGTGAAATAGATTCTTTTTTTAGATTTTATAACTGGAATAACATTTCTGTAACACAATCGATAAATAGAGCAATAGAGAGTGAGTTTGTTGGTGTAGATCATTCCTATAGGATAACTGGAGGGGGTCTTGTTTTTCATTGTCCAGGAGATATTGTCTTTTCGATTGGTAACAGAATTAAACATAATGTTTTGCCTCAAAAATTAAAAGAAAGATGCCAGTGGCTAGCTAAGTTTTTAACGTCTTGTTTAACTAATTTAAATGTTCCGGTAAATGTAATTGGAGATGTGAAAGGCAAGAATCAAAATATAAATTTTTGTTCATCGTATCATAATCCATATGAAGTTGCTTTGGGTTCTGATAAAGTAATCGGTTTAGCTTTAAAAAAGACAAAATACTGGATAGTCTTTCAAGGGGTTATTCATATGAGTAAAACGGCTGATTATTTTAAAGATTTTACAAATTATGACCAATATTTTACTAATGGGATATTAAGTAAGGCTAAAGTTGAGTCAGAACTGTTATACCATGAAATTCTGAGCCAGCTTACACATTTGAAACTGATTTAATATAAAAATTTGAAAATTTAGTTTTTATTTTTTTTGATAGAGCTATAGATTGTTCATGTGTGTCATGAGTGGTGAAAAATGTAGAACCAGATCCTGTTAAATAAATATTCTGATCACACAAGTTGCATAAGGTGTTATAAATTTCTTTCATTTTGGGGTATAAGTCTAATACAACTTCATATAAATAATTTTTTTCAAATACACCTGTTTTGTTCGCCAATTTATTCTGATCTATCAAGACATCAAAATGCGTATAAATATCTTTTGTCGAACAATGAATATTTGGGTATATGATTGTATAATGGGTTTCTTTTATAGGCGTTTTTACAGGGTTAATAATAGTGCCAAACCCACTAACATGTTGAGCTTTTCCTGAAATAAAAAATGCGATATCAGAACCAAATTCTTGTGACACATTAATAAGCTTATCTGTACGCCAATTTAAATTTTCAAGTGTATTAATGGCTTTAAGAAAAGTTGCAGCGTTACTACTAGATCCACCCATGCCACTCCCCAATGGAATATGTTTATGAATATGTATTGTATAAGAATGAGATAAGTAGGGTCTTAATTTATTAAAAATCTTATATAAAATATTAGTTGAGTCTAAAGGCATTTGAAATCCTTCACAGCTAAGTGTTAGTTTTGGAACAGCGCTTTTTTGAATACCAATTTTAAATTCGTCATGTAAGCTAATTTCTTGAAATACAGATGAGATTGGGTGTAGGTTGTTAGGCTCTAATGGATAAACATGTAAATTTAAATTAAGTTTTGCAAATGATTTGTAATAGGTGTTCATAATTAAACCTGAGGGAATGAGCTCATTCCCTCAGGGTGTCTATTAATAACTAGTTAGTTTCTTTAGACTCTTGAGCTGTGTTAGCAGATGCTGAGTCTGTATTCTCTTCTTTTTTTGGTTTAGTTAGTGCTTCGTTTTCACTAATTGTATATGTTTCTTTCAATGTTGTTAAAAGTGTATTTAATTCTTGAGTTCGTTTGTTTGAGTATAATTGTTTTTCAAGACCTGGTTTCACTTCTTCAATTGTTTTTCCTTTAACAGTATCTATTTTATCTAGTTTAAATATATGAAAACCTGCAGGTGAATTTACTGGTTTACTTACAGATCCTATAGATTTTAATGAAAATATTGCATTAGAAAATTCTTTGTTTAATGAGCTTTTTCTAAATGAACCTGGTATTTTTCCACCATTTTTTGCAGTCGCTTCATCTATGGATTTTTCTTTTGCTAATTTAGAGAAACTTGAACCACGTTTTATTCGTTTAAATAAACTATCTGCTTCATTTTGAGTTTTAACGACTATATGGGAGACTGATCGTTGTTGATGAGCTCCAAAAAAATCTTTGTTAGAATCAAAAGCTGCTGCAATTTCTTGATCGGATAATTGTATTTTGTTATCGATGTTTTCTTTTATATAAAGTTCTACTAATGCTTGTTTTTTCTGAAATTCAAATTGCTTTTCAAGTCTATCTAAAAAGGTAACATAATCTTTTGAATCTTCTAGTTTGTTTTT
>CAXBWG010000116.1:0-5434 GCA_963979105.1 uncultured bacterium
GTTGGTAGAGCTCCGGATTGTGGTTCCGGTTGTCGTGGGTTCAAGCCCCATCATTCACCCCAGGATTTTTATGATTATTCAAATTATTATTTTAATTTTATTAGTACTAACACTTAGCTTGGCTATTGTAACCATCATTGTTGTTAAAAAGTCTAAAGTTACAGAGCGGGAATATACAAATTTAAAAGAGTCATTACAAAAAAATTTAGTGACAGAATTACGCCAAAATAGAGTAGAAAACCAAGCTGTTATTACCCATGTTCAAGAAATGTTGATTAAAACATTAACAGATATTGGGAAATTACAAACAAATCAAATAGATTTAATCGGAAAACAAACACATTCAAATTTACAAAATAATCAAACTCGAATGCATGAATTACGAGAAAGTATCGAAAAGCGATTAGTAACATTACAACAAGATAACAACCAAAAACTAGAACAAATGCGTGAAACCGTAGATGAAAAATTACACAAGACTTTAGAAAAACGGTTAGGAGAATCATTTAAATTAGTATCAGAACGATTAGAACATGTTCATAAAGGTTTAGGCGAAATGCAAAGTTTAGCAGCTGGTGTTGGCGATTTAAAAAAGGTCTTAACCAATGTAAAAACACGTGGGACATGGGGAGAAGTTCAGTGTGCAAATTTATTAGAACAAATTTTAACCTCAGACCAATACGACAGCCAAGTTATGTTAAAAGACTCGTCTAAAGACCGAATTGATTTTGCAATAAAATTACCTGGAAAATCAACAGACAAGCCAGTTTATTTGCCACTAGATTCAAAATGTCCTCTAGAAGGGTATTTAGCGTTAACAGAAGCTCAAGAAAGAGGAGATATTCAAGAAGTAACACGAATCTCTAAAGAGTTGCAACGTCAAATATTATCAGAGGCAAAATCTATTAAAGATAAATACATTTCACCACCAGATACAACTGATTTTGCAATTATGTATTTACCTGTAGAGGGGTTATATGCAGAAGTATTACGATTACCTAATATTCAAGACGAGCTTCAAAATAAACATAGAGTTATTCTAGCAGGCCCAACAACCTTAGCAGCGCTTTTAAACTCATTGCAAATGGGGTTTAAAACACTAGCAATCGAAAAAAGGTCTAGTGAAGTATGGTCTATTTTAGAGGCGGTTAAACAAGAATTTGTTAAATTTGGAGATTTGTTAGATAAAACGCATAAAAAGCTAATAGAAGCAGGAAATACTATCGAAAAAGCATCTACAAAATCACGAACAATTCAGCGAAAATTGCGTGCAGTTGAAAGTGTTTCAATTGAAGAAATTTCAACAGAAACTCAGGTTCAACAAGCGCCGTTTCAACTTTTTCAAGAACCACAGCAAGATTCTGATTTGCTAAATACAAATCAGTTATCTAGTGATGTTTAATTTATTAATGTATAGTAAGATGCATGACGCTAAAAAATAGTTTTGGAAATGTTATTACAGCAATGGTTACACCATTTACTAAAAACCTTGAGCTAGATTACAAGCAAGCTGTAGAGGTAGCTAATTATTTAGTTGAAACCGGAACCGATACTTTGTTGTTAGCCGGAACAACAGGTGAATGTCCAACACTAACTCACGACGAAGAATTTAAATTATTTAAAACCATAAAAGAGTCAGGGGGAGCACGTGTGCATGTTATGGCAGGGACTGGGTCTAATTGTACAAAAACAGCAATTCAAGCCACCAAAAAAGCACTCGATGCAACTATAGATAGTGTTTTACAAGTTGTTCCATATTACAATAAACCGTCTCAAGAAGGTATGTACCAGCACTTTTGTGAAGTAGCTAATGCAACAAATTTACCAATAATGTTATATAATATTCCGTCACGAACAGGATCGTTTTTAGAACCAGAAACAGTATTGAGGTTGTCTTCACATCCTACAATTTGTGCAATTAAAGAAGCTGCAGGTTCTGTAGAAACAGTAGAAAAACTTGCATCAATTTTACCTCCTGAATTTTTAATATATTCAGGTGACGATGGGCTAACATTAGAGTTTTTAAAAAAAGGAGCAACAGGTGTTGTCTCTGTTGCATCTCATTGTGTAGGAATTCAAATTAAAGAGTTAATTCAATGTTTTAAACAAGGGGATATTAAAAAAGCTGAACATATTAACGCTAAGTTAGAGGACTTATTTAATGTATTGTTTATTACAAGTAACCCTGTTCCTGTAAAATATGTGTTATCTACAATGAAATTATGTTTGGAAAATGTTAGATTGCCGTTGGTAGCAGCAACTCAAGTACAAAAAGACCAAATTAATACAGTTTTAAAACAATTAGATCTAGTTTAGCTTTATGTCTAAACAAGTTCGATTACAAAAATATTTATCTAATAAAGGGCTTTGTTCACGTAGAAAAGCAGAAGAGTTTATTTTAAAAGGATATGTTCGTTTAAATGGAGAAGTGGTAACTCAACTAGGAACAACATGTGACCCAGCTGCAGATAAAGTAGAATTATCAGAAGAAGCAAAATCTATTTTGTCTCAATTTAGTTATATTAAATATTACAAACCAAAAGGCGTGGTAACCCATAGTGCACAACAAGGGGAGCAAGAAATAGCAGATATAATAGATTCTAAATTTAAACATTGCGCACCTATTGGTCGCCTAGATAAAGACTCGGAAGGGTTAATTTTATTATCAGATGATGGCGTATTTGCAAAAAATTGTTTAAATCATACAACACCACATCAACGCGATTATTTAATAAAAGTATCGAAACCCTTAACAGAAGAAATGATAGATGAAATAGAAGAGGGTATGATTATTTTAGGTAAAAAAACCTTACCTTGCAGCATTGAAATGCTGGCTCCATTACGTTATAAAATAAGTTTATTTGAAGGAAAAAACAGACAAGTTAGGCGTATGATTTTAAAAGTAGGAAATATGGTAATGAGTTTAAAACGAGTTCAGTTTGGACCAATAAAATTAGGTGATTTAGCGCCAAATCAAGTTCAATCAATAAACCCTTTTTAATGTAATGTTAAAATTAATGAATTTTTATGGTTATAAATTTAAGATTTTGGGTATAATAAAAATGGTTATTCACAATGAAAGATTATATTTTAGTTAGTTTAGTATCTATTCCTACGTTAGGTGTAATTGCTCAATGGATAGCAATTCGCTTAAAATTTCCTTCTATTTTATTATTATTACTTTCAGGGTTTATCGTTGGGCCTGTGTTGCAATGGCTTCATCCGGATCAGGTATTTAAAGATATGTTATATCCATTTATTTCTTTATCTGTCGCTATTATTTTATTTGAGGGTGGCTTAACTTTAAGGATTAGTGATCTAACTAAAACGGGAAATGTGGTTCGAAATTTAATATTTATAGGGGGTTTTATTAGTTGGGTATTAATTAGCATTGCTGCACATTTTCTGCTAGGTTTCGATATTCAATTAGCTGTTTTATTGGGCTCTATTTTATTGGTGTCTGGGCCAACTGTTGTAACTCCGTTATTAAGGCAAATCAAGCTAAAACACACATTGTCATCTGTTTTAAGATGGGAGGGAATTATTATAGATCCGATAGGTGCATCTTTGGCTGTTTTAGTATATGAAATTATTATAATTCAAGAAACAGCAAACGCTATTGGAACAGGGTTTATTGTAATATTATCAACATTGTTATCTGGTTTTTTTATAGGAAGTTTTGGCGCTATAATTATTATAGTTGTGTTTAAGAAACAATTAATTCCAGATTATTTGCAAGAAGCATTTACATTTGTAATGGTATTAGCAACTTATGTAATAGCAGATTTAATTCAAGCAGAATCTGGGTTACTAGTGGTAACAATGATGGGTATTTTTCTTGCCAACCAAAAAATAATAACGATCAGGCATATAGTATCATTTAAAGAAAATATTACTATTTTATTAATATCATCGTTGTTTATAGTGTTAGCTGCCCGAATAGAGTTATCTGACTTGATAAACTCATTAAGCATAAGTATGATTTTATTTTTAGTAACGTTAATTGTAATTGTAAGACCTGTATCTGTGTTTTTGTCGTGTGCTAATACAAATTTAAAGTTACCTGAGAAATTTTTCTTATCGTTTTTATATCCGAGAGGGATAGTCGCAGCAGCGGTGGCGTCTTTATTTTCGTTTCGCTTGGCAGAGGCAGGTTTTGAAAATGCAGATTTAATAAATCCCGTAACATTTTACACAATTATTTTTACAGTTACGTTTTATGGGTTATTAGGCAGACCATTAGTTAACTTATTTTCACAACAACGTGTACAACAAGGCGTTGTCTTGGTTGGCGCACATAGGTGGGCAAGGTTATTTGCACAAGCTCTAGATTTATCAAATATGCCTGTATTGTTAATCGATACAAATATTGAAAATATATTAGCTTCAAAAGAATTAGGACTAACTACAAAGCACGGAAGTATTTTATCTAAAAAGGTAATGGACGAAATAGAAATGTCTACCTATGGAAAATTATTAGCAATCACATCTAGCGATGAAACCAATTTGTTAGCAAGTATAGAGTATTCTCATTTTTTTACACCAAATAATGTATTAAGATCGTATCCAAAGGACCGGAAAAAGGATTTGTTTATTAAATCTCAAAAAGGAAAGATTTTATTTAATAAAGGAATTACCACAACGTATATTGAAAGCTTAATTACAGCAGGAAATACGGTTAAACCACCAACGTTATCTGCTGAATTTACTTACGAAGATTTTGTAAAAAAACACCCGAGAGCACTGGTTTTATGCATGATAAATCGAAAAAACAGACTTAAGTTTTTCTTTGAGGGGCATAGGTTTAAACCTGTTTCAGGTTGCATTTTAATTACATTACGTAAATAAGTAAAATTAAAGTTTAGTTAAATAAATTTGTTTATTTTGCATTATATTTAAAAGTATTTAGTTTTTTGTAAATTTTTATCGAAACTTAATAGATACTCGAAATTTAAATTTAATCTTTTAAAGTTTCTTATGAGGGTTTACAATAAATCCTAATAAAATCTTCATCCAAAATTAACGTTATTATAAAAAAATGAAATTTTTTATTTTATTTTTACGATAACAAAGTAATTAAAGTGAAAAAGGATGATTTTAAACATGAGTTTTAAAACAATATTATATACTTCTTTGTTAACACCATTGTGTTTTTTTACGATGTTTATAAGCCCATCTTTTGCTCAATTAACAGTAAATGGGACTAATAATTTTATTTCGTATACAAATATTTTTCCTGGAAGAGAAACAAATCCATTAGTTTTGATTTCGTATGCATTTAAGGGAATTAATGTGTTAACCGACGACGGAAACATTTTATCTTTAAATTTACTTAAAGGGATAGCAGCAGAAATGATAGATCCGCCGTTAGTATATCCAAACCCAATGCGTGTTTCAGATGGCGCTATTTTAGGTTACGGCCTTACAAAATCAG
>CAXBWG010000117.1:0-5414 GCA_963979105.1 uncultured bacterium
TTTTTATATATTTTTTATATATTTTTTATATCTTTATTTCTATATATATTAGCATATAAACTACCTTTTTAACAATATTTTTCAAGTTTAATTACACTTAAATAATCTTTTATTTTAAGTAATTTTTTTAAAACTTAAAATTTTGATTTTTTTTAATTTAAACTTACTTACATACTCTATTAAAAGTCTTTATTATAATTTTCCAAATTGGTATAGTATAAGTTTATGGAAACAGCACAATTACAAACTCAACTTGAAAGACTAAAACAAGAGTCTTTATCTCAAATTGATAAGGCTCAATCTATTTATGAACTTGATCAGGTAAAATCGTTTTTGTTAGGCAAAAAAAGTCCTCTTCAAGATATTTTAAAAAACATTCCTAGTCTTGCAATAGAACAACGTCCGTTAATTGGAAAACAAGCAAATGTTATTAAACAAAGTTTAGCAGATTATGTTTTAAAACGTCGAAAGTCGATTATTCAGGCAGAAAGAGATGCCTCTATTAGTGCAAATACCACCGATGTGAGTTTACCTAATCTTGGAAGACCTGTTGGAAGTTATCATCCCATTACAGCAACAACTCGACGCATATGTAACATTTTAGCTCGCCTTGGATTTTCTATTAAACAAGGACCTAATATAGAAACTGATTTTTATAATTTTGAGGCCTTAAATATTCCCGCAGATCACCCTGCTCGTGACATGCATGATACGTTTTATTTAAAAAGCAAACATGTGTTACGCACACACACATCTCCTGTTCAAATTCGAACTATGCTTGAAACAAAACCGCCAATTAAAATAATTGCTCCAGGAAAAGTATATCGCTGTGATGCAGATGTAAGTCATTCTCCTGTGTTTCACCAAATTGAAGGTTTGTATGTAGATGAACATGTTACATTTGCGGATTTAAAAGGAACGTTAGAATTTTTCTTACATGAACTATTTGGAAAAGATAAAGGAATTCGGTTTCGGTCGAGTTATTTTCCGTTTACAGAACCTTCTGTTGAAATCGATGTTGAATATAGCATTAATGGTAAAACAAAATGGTTAGAAATTATGGGCGCTGGTATGGTACAACATGAGGTATTTGATCATGTAAACTATGATAACCAACACATTTCGGGCTTTGCATTTGGTTTGGGAATAGAACGTATTGCCATGATTTTACATAATATAGATGATATTAGATTGTTTTATGAAAATGATATACGGTTTATTTCGCAATTTTAAAAGGATTTATATATGAAATTTAGTTTATCGTGGTTAAAAAAATATGTTGATATTACAAACCCTCCAGAGCAAATAGCAGATTGTTTATCGTTTGCAGGTTTAGAGGTTGAATCCTTTGAGACAATAGGCGCTGATTTAACAGGAATTACAACTGGAAAAATTAGTGCAATAGATTCACACCCTAATGCAGATAAATTAGTGATTACGCAAATAGATGATGGCACTAAAACGCATCAGATTGTAACAGGTGCAACTAATATTGCAGTGGGCGATATTGTACCGGTTGTATTGCCTGGCGGTGTTGTTGCTAGTGGAATGAAAATTAAAGAAGCTAAACTACGTGGCATAGACTCGTTTGGAATGCTTTGCTCACAAGAAGAATGTGGGCTAGAGCCAACGGTTGATGGTATTTGGATTTTAGCTAAAACAACACCGTTAGGAGTTGATTTTTGTGACTATGCCCACTTAAAAGATACTATTTTCGATATTGCAATTTTACCAAATCGTGGCGATTGCCAATCTGTAATTGGACTTAGTCGTGAACTTGCAACGCTATATAATTTAGACTTAACTGTTCCTAAAATTTCTATTACCCAAACTGAGCTAAAAAACCCGTTTAGTGTTAGTTCTAATACTGATTTATGCCCGTTATATATTGGACGTTATATTTATGATATTCAAACTAACCAGAGTCCTATTTGGTTACAACGGCGACTTGAGATAAGTGGAATTCGTTCGATTAGTTTAATTGTTGATATTACAAATTATGTATTACTAGAAACAGGCCACCCACTACATGCATTTGATGACACAAAATGTAACTCTAAAACAATTCGTGTGGATAATGCAAAGCCAACAGATGTTATTACAACATTAGATGACCAAAAACGAGAGTTAAAACACTCCCAACTTGTTATTTATGATGAGAATACCCCTGTTGCGCTTGCTGGTATTATGGGTGGGGCCGGATTTGATGTAGATGATGCAACAAAAAGTATCTTTTTAGAAGCGGCTTACTTTGACGCTATTAGTATTAGACGATCTGGTGTTAATTCTGGTTTACGTACAGATAGCTCTATACGATTTGAAAAAGGAATAGATATTACAACTGTTGATTTTGCCTCACAACGTGCGTGTGAGCTGTTACAGCAATTAGCAAATGCTAAAATATCTGCTAACACAGCTACTCATAAAAACAAATCTGATCTGCTATTTAATCCCAAAGAAATCTCCTGTGATTTAGATAAAATAAATTCGTTTTTAGGCAGTAATTTCACGCATGATGACATGATTAATACGTTATCTAAATTAGGGTTTAGCTATAAAAACTCTCGATTAACGGTTCCAACTTGGCGAACTCAAGATATTGAAAAATGGCCCTGTATTGCAGAAGAAATTGCACGTTTAAAGGGATTTGATAGTATACAAAGTACGCTACCAAAAACAGCTGTGATTCAAGATAAAAAAACGCCTTTAGTTAGCTTAACAGAAACCACGCAAGATATGTTTGTTGCTCAAGGATTTACAGAAATAAACACCTACCCTATGATTTCTAGTGCCGATTTTAGCACAACGTCTGCAGGTACTATTACAGATACAAATTCTCTAGCAAATCCTATATCAGATCAGTTAAGTATAATGCGCGATAGCCTACTTGCTTCTTTTTTACATGTTGTTAGTTATCATCATTTACGCCAACTATCGGATTTATCGCTTTTTGAAGTGGGAAAAACGTTTCATGACGATTCAGAAGATATGAAAGTAGGTTTATGTGTGAGTGGTAATTTTTTTGAAAATAGCCAAAACAAAACTGAACTTGAGATTTCTACTAATCTGTTTCAGCATTTAAGTAAAGTTATTTTAAATTGGGCTAAGAGCTTAACACTTCCTATTTCATTTACTCAAGAAGCCCCCCCCAAATGGGCACATCCAAAATTATATCAAACTATTTTACTAAGAAAAAAACCAATTGGAACTATCGCGATGTTACATCCAACATGTTTAGATGCCTTTAATTTAACAAACGATGTCTGTTTTGCTGAGTTTTCGTTACAGGCATGTTCCGAACTTAACCAAAACTTAGCGACATACACACCTTTTTCTAGATTTCCATCGACACGTAGAGATATAGCTCTCGTTGTGCCTAAATCACTTACTTATACCGAAATTTTAGCTGTAATTTCTAAATTCAAACACAAAAGTGTTGTAGATGTTGGTGTATTTGATGTGTTTGAATCTGAAAAATTAGGTGCAGATAATAAAAGTTTAGCTATTTATTTGATTTATCAAGATAAAAAAACAACACTTTCAGATGATAAAGTAAATAAAGCGCATTCTAGATTATGTGATATGTTAACAAAAGAACTTCCTGTAAGTATTCGATAAATTATGCAAATTCCTCCAGAATCACAGCAAACTCCAATGATAAAACAATATTTGGAGATTAAAAAAGATTATACAGATTGTGTTCTTTTTTTTAGATTAGGCGACTTTTATGAAATGTTTTTTTCTGATGCTGTTAAAATTTCAAAAGAGTTAAATTTAACTCTTACAGGTAGAGGAAAAGACGAAAATAGAATTCCAATGTGTGGAATTCCTTACCATGCAGCAGAAAACTACGTAAGTAAACTTATTGCTAAAGGATATAAAGTTGCTATTTGTGAACAAACAGAAGATGCGACTCAAGGAAAATCTATTACAAAGCGTGAAGTGGTAAAAGTAGTAACACCTGCAACACATTTATCTGATGATATTTTAATAGATCAAGATAATCATTATTTAGCAGCTTTATATAAAAATAACGATGAAAGTATTGCCTTAAGTTTTGTAGATTCATCTACTGGTGAATTTAAATGTTGTGTATTTGAATCACTAGATTTAGCCTTAGATACACTTACCAGACTTAATCCAAAAGAATGTTTAATTGAATACGAAAAAGATATAACACTAACTATTAACTGTTTAGTTAGCACCTATAACCCATTACCTGTAAAACGTGCAATAGAAAAGTTTTGTAGTTTTTTTAAGATTCAATCTATTGCAAGTTTTGGACTAGATAGCCACGACACTACAATTGTAACGGCATGGGCTATTATTGAATATTTAGAACGTACTCAAAAAAATTCTTGTGAGCAATTAAACTCACCTAAATTATACCAGTTAAGCGATGCCATGATACTAGATCCACAAAGTATTCGAAACTTAGAATTGTTTAATTCTATTTATGATAACGAAAAAAAAGGATCGTTATTTTGGGTATTAAATAAAACAAAAACGGCTATGGGTGCACGTCTTTTAAAACAATGGTTATTACACCCACTTACCAAAAAAGAAGATATTTTACATAGGTACGACGCATTAGATAGTTTAAAAGCAGATATTTTATCTAGAGAAGAAATTCGAGAAGTGTTAAACCAAGTTTATGATTTGGAACGACTATTAACCAGAATTGTTGCCAAAACAAATAACCCTCGAGATATACTAGCACTAAAAGAATCGTTACAATCGTGTTTGCAACTCGGCGCTATTTTAACACATTTCGACGACCCATTATTAAAAGAAGCCTCTCACTTTTTTAATAAATCAGATACTCAACAACACCCCTTTAATACATTAATTAAGTTAATTAACTCTGCCTTAATAGACCCAGCACCTGTTGTGATTTCACAAGGAAACGTAATAAAAGATAATTATAATGCAGAATTAGATGAACTAAAACAATCGTTTAAAGATATTAAAGACTGGATTGGTTCGTTAGAAGCAAAAGAACAAGCGCGAACCGGAATTAAAACATTACGTGTTGGATTTAATAAAGTGTTTGGCTACTATTTTCAGGTGTCTAATGGCCAAACAGCTGCAGTACCAGATGATTACATAAGAAAACAAACACTTACAAATGCAGAACGCTACATAACCCCAGAGCTAAAAGAAAAAGAAACTATTTTATTAAATGGCGAAGAAAAACAAACTCAATTAGAAAATGAGATATATTCCGAGCTTATTAGTTTGATATCGGACTATATTAACCCTATTCAAGAGTGCGCTAAACTTATTGCAAGAATTGATTGCTTACAAAGTTTTGCAACTATTGCGCAGCAAAAAAATTATTGTAGACCCTCATTAACAGAAAATTCTGCGGAACTTTATTTAAGCCACTCTAGACACCCTGTATTAGAACATCA
>CAXBWG010000118.1:0-5270 GCA_963979105.1 uncultured bacterium
GGTTTTAAATTAGGTTGATTTTCAAAATAAGTGGTTGGTTTATCATGCCCTGCAAAATTGGACTTTGTATGCTACCGAAGTCGGGTATTTACGACTTTTAAATAGTTACAGGTATAAGATTGATTTAAGAACAATCGAAGCTGACGGTGAACGTTTAATGGAGTTAGTTAAAAGAAAACAGCAGTGGCATGCGCTAGATTTTTTAAATGGTGAATGAATGTTTTATAACTGCGATTATTCCTGAAATAAACATTTCAACTCCGATTACTGCGATAATTAATCCCATTAACCGAGTTACAATTGTGAGTCCGCCTTGACCAATTATTTTAATTATTTTTTGGCCAAAAACAAAACAAATGTAGGTTAGTATACATAAACTGAAAAATGCGATTATAGTAAGTATAATTTTATTTATATCTGCTGAAACTGCATAATTCATGGCGGTTGCAAGGGTTCCAGGACCTGCAAGAATAGGAACCGCTAATGGAGAAATTGCAATATTTGAATCTGTTTTATTGGACTCACTATGCAGTTTAGAGCTATCTCCATGAAGCATTTGGTATCCAATAATAAATAGTAAGATTCCGCCTGCTATTCTAAGTGCTTCTATTGTAATACCAAATAATTGAAAGATTAGGTTCCCTAATACAGAAAATACAACGACTATACAAAATGTGATGAAAAGAGATTTAAATGCTGTTTTTGTAATTTCTTTCGGTTTCATATTAGCTGTTAAGCTTACAAAAACGGCTGTGTTAGCTAATGGATTCATAATAGCAAAGAAGCCTAAAAAACAGGTGAGAAAATGAGTTGCTAAATAATCCACTTTTTATTATATCAAATTTTAAAATAAAATTATTTATTTTAATGATTTAATAAATGTTTCAATACGGTCTAGGGCTTCATTTATTGCATCTTCAGATGTTGCATAAGACATTCTAATAAAGCCTTCAGCTCCAAATCCAGAACCCGGAACACACGCAACAAGTTGTTCTTTTAATAAGTGTTCACAAAAACTTACAGAGTCTGTAATAGCTCCTTGCTTTGCTTGTTTTCCAAAAGTAGACGAAATATTTGGAAATGCATAAAAGGCACCTTTTGGTTGGATACACCGTATTCCATCGATTTTATTTAGTCCAGTTACCATTACTTTTCTACGTACTGCAAATGCTTGTTTCATTTTTTGAGCGGCTTCTTGGTTGCCCTCAATGGCCTCTATACTTGCCCACTGAGATGCTTGCGCTGGATTTGATGTTGAATGAGATTGAATTTTGCTCATCGCACTAATTATTTCTTTAGGCCCAGCCGTATAACCAATTCGCCATCCTGTCATGGAATAGGCTTTTGAAACGCCATTTATAAGAATTGTTTTTGCTTTTATATCATCCCCTAATTGAGCAATCGAAATATGATCTCCGTCATAGATTAATTTTTCATATAATTCATCAGATATTACATAAATATTATGTTTTAAAATAACGTCTTTTAAGGCTTCAAGCTCTTCTTTAGAGTAAACCATTCCTGTTGGATTAGAGGGACTGTTTAGAATAAATAGTTTAGTTTTGTCGGTGATTGCTGCTTCTAGTTGAGCGGCTGTTACTTTTAGGTTGTTTTCTTCTTTAGCTTCAATAAAAACAGATTTTCCACCAAGAACTTCTACTTGAGCGGGATATGATACCCAGTATGGAGTAGGAATAATAACTTCATCGCCAGGATTTAACATGGCCATTTTTGCATTAAAAAGAGAGTGTTTTCCACCACAAGAAACAATAATTTCTGAAGGGTCGTAGTCTAGATTGTTATCTGTTTTAAATTTTTTGCAAATCGCATCTTTTAATTCTGCAACACCTGCAGCTGGGGTATATTTTGTTTTTCCATCTTTTATAGATTGTATTCCTGCTTCTTTAATAAGGTCTGGGGTGTCAAAATCGGGTTCTCCGGCACTCATTCCAATTACGGGTTTCCCTTCTTTTTTGAGTTGGTTAGCTAATGCTGTAATGGCCATGGTGATACTTGCTTTAATACTACTTGCTCGATCTGAAACTGGGTTTATTGTTTTGGTATTATTTTCTGACATATGAAAAACTCCTTGGTTGATCTATCAAACGATGTTGAATCTACATGAGAATAATCTAGATAGTTAATAGATGTAAAGACTTTCTATGTTGTTTTTTTTGTATTTAAATAAATAAATTTAAATTGCTCTAACTTGTATTTAATAATTGAAGTGTTTTTGTATTAAAAGGAGTAGCTTTTTTTAATAATTATTTAGTTTTTTTAAAAAAAAATTATCTTGGGTTATCTGTAATATAAAGTTCTTCAGGGTTATTAAAGTTACGACCATAATAGTTCTCATATTTAGAGATATAATGTGGATAAATATGTGGCTGTATTGTATCTATTAAAAGTTTTATTTGAGTATTAAGGTAGTTTGTAATAGCTTTTTGTTGTGAATCTTCGAAAAAGCTTAAGTTTATATTCATAGGGGTATCAGAATCAAATTTAGAATCGGAATTAATGCCAGGATTAAATAAAATAGTTAATGTTGTTAAAAAGTCTTGTTTGCTCATTAGTATATCCTCGGATTTACAGGGGTTATATCTGTAGAGTTTTTTATATAGAAAGTTTTTAAAATCTAATATGAAACATAAAAATGTGGCTAGGGAATTGTTTAATTCTTCTATCGATGTAGCTGAATTTATAGAATCTATTTGATTATAATAGTGTTGAGTAACTACTCGGGCACAAGATCCGCATAATGTTAAATACTCTTCATCAAATGATATATAGGTAACTATTTGGTTAGATTTTGTTGAGCTTGGGTTAAGATGTTCATATAATTGGTTTAATTGGGTATCAAATTTATTTTTCATAGATATTTGATTTGTAGTTGTTAGTGCAAGTAGTTGCTTTAATATTCCATCATAGTCAAGTGCATCTAAGTAAGAAAGAAAACAGATATATTTGTCTTTTAAAACATTATTTATTAATTCAAATTTTATTGATACGTGACATGGGTATAGTTTAAATGTAGGGTCTAGTTGGGTTAGTTTTTTTGATATTGATTTTATTTCTTCTTTATTTTGTAGAAATGTAGAAGGATTTAGAAAATCAGAGTCTCTATCAATAGATCTATAAATGAGTTTAAATGGGATATACACATTGTTATTAAAATGGTGTATTGCGTCTGTAAAAGTTAGCTTTCTTTTATGTTTAGTTTCAATTTGTGGGAGGCTACTTGCAGATAGGTGATTTGATTCGCTTTCATGAAATTGATCTGGGGTATTTTTCCCAGGAGTAGTGTTTATTTTGGGTAATGATTGTTTTATTTGTTTATCAGTTGGATCTTTTAAAAGATTAGGGTCTAATGAAATATCGGATATATCAGAGTCATACGGATCTGAGGGACATGTTGGGTTTTTAATTTTAGGTAAAGAAATGTGTTTTTGCATGATAATAATTGGTTTTGTGGAAATATCAGTAAATAAACTATCATTTTTCTTTAAAAAATGGAATAAATGTTTTAAATTTATGAAAAAATATGATTTTTTTAGAAGGGTTATTGTTAGTAAAAAACAGTTACTTATAATCTAAATCATTTAAAAATTTAGTACATTTTTTAATTGTAATATTTCCACATAGTTCTGGGTTTGCAAGTTCATAGATTATGGTTTCAATAAGTTCATAGTAAGGTTTTTCATAGTCTAAATCTTCCCGACATTCTATTAAATTCGCCCACGCTTTTAAATCTTCTTTAGAGAGAGTTTCATTGCAATAGTTTTTTAAGCTGTTACCAATATGGTGTTTGTAGATAATTGTAGGTTCTCCATCAAAATCCCAGTCAAAATTTGAAAGTTCTTTTTCTAGTGTTTTTACACTACTATTAAATTCTATTAAATTTTGTAAAATTAATTTTCGTGTCATTTTTTTTCCTAATTTATTTTGTTTTTTTTTGAAATTGGTTTGGGTATCTTTTTCCTTTTAAATTAACAAATTAAATTTCGAACATTTTTTTAATCTCTAATTTTTTTTGTTACATATACTTAAACTTGTTTTTTAAGTAAGTTTAAAATAGTTTTGTTTTTAATATCTTTAATATGTTTTTTTGTATTTTCTGTATCTGCATTTAGGCTTAAAAGAAATTTAAAAATATCAACTTTTTCTTGTGTTGCAACTAGTGTTAATGGGCTATAATCATCGTCGTCAATTAAGTTAATGTCTGCTCCATAAGAAATTAGTAATTTTATAATTTCTTTTTGCTTCCAAGAACATGCCATGTGAAGAGGATAAGATAAATTAGGATCTACTCCTTTTTCTAAGAGAAATTTGACAATGTTAATATAGCCATTTGCAGCGGCTTGGTTGATTGGACTGGTACCATTATTTTCTATATCAAGACTATGTCCATTTTTTTCTAGCCAAACAACCGTATCGTATTGATTTTCTTGAACAGCTACATCTAAAATAGTTCTACCTGCTTCATCTAGGGAATTAATATCAAAGCCGATATCAATAAGAATCTTAAGTGTGTCTATGTCTCCAACTCCAGTTGCATTCAATGCAATCGAAAATAGGTCTTTGTTGGAGCCAATTTGTTTAAATAATGCGTTAAGAATATCTTTTTTAAAATAATCACCAAGAAATGTTTCCTGTTGAATTTCGTTAATAAAAACTCGTGTTCTAAATAAATCGGGATTACGACTGAGTAAAAATTTAACAAGGTTACTATGTCCATTTGCTGCAGCAAAAGTTAGAGGAGATTTGCTTTCTGTGCATAACCTATTGATATCAGCTCCAGAAGAAAGAAGATGTTTTATAACGTGTTCTTGATTAAATGTACATGCTGTATGAAGTGGAAATGTTGCGTTAGGACTTACGCCTTCTTCTAAAAGAAATTTAATAATATCAATGTGCCCATTTGCAGCGGCTTGATTTATGGGGCTAAGTTCATCTTTGTCGTATAGATCTAGGGCAATGCCCTGATTTGTTAACCATTCAACTGTATCGTATTGATTTTCTTGGGCAGCTATTAGAAGGACGTTGCTACCTTCGTCATCTAAGGAGTTAATATCAAAGCCGTCTTTAACGAGTGCTTTTAGTGTTGGTAAATCGCCAGCAGAGGCTGCGTTCCATGCTAAAATAAATGTTTCGTCTTCCATTTTGCTATCCTATTTATTTATTTTAGTAGTTATAATGATCATGGTTAAGAGGGACTCTTTTACCATTAGCTGTTAGTTTTGCTGCATGAAAATGTGGGCCATGCTCACCAT
>CAXBWG010000119.1:0-5213 GCA_963979105.1 uncultured bacterium
ATTAACTGCATCTTTAAAACTAATTAAAGACCTTACCTGGCTTTCGGAAATAAATTTTAAATTACTGGTTTCTAACATTTTCAAAAAAATATGCCATTGTTTTAATCGACGTATAAAAAGAATTTAATAATAACCTTTCATTTGGAGAATGAATACAATCGTCTGGGCAATTAAATCCCATCATTACTGTATCTATACCTAGAATTTCTTTAAAATCGGCAACCACAGGAATTGTACCGCCCTCTCCTACTAAAATGGGGGTTTTATTAAATGTTAATTTATAAGCATCTTCAGCTGCTTTCATATACACACTAGAAGTGTTCATTTTAGCTGGTTTTGCTAAATTATGAACTAAAATTTCTAAGTCTATTCCTTGTGGCTTGATTGAGTTTATATAGGATTTAAATTGATTAAGAATTTTTTCTGGATTTTGATTAGCAACTAGTCTCATACTAATTTTGGCACTTGCTTGAGCAGGAATTATAGTTTTAGCACCTTCATTTATATACCCTCCCACAATTCCATTACAGTCTAGGGTGGGTTCTAACCATAATTGTTTTGCGATATCTATTTGGTCTGTAACAAAATCTGTTACACCTAAATCTTTTTTGTATAGATCATGTGTGATTGGAACTTTTTTTAGAGCTTGAAGCTCTTTTTCTTCTAGCTCTTCTACATCGACATAAAACCCTGGTATTAACACTTTATCTTTATCATCTTTTAACTTGGCAATCATAGAGGCTAAAGCCTGAACTGGATTTTGAACAATTCCACCGTATTGCCCTGAATGTAAGTCACGATTAGGTCCACGCACTATTATCTCAACATACACCATGCCTCGTAGAGAAAAACATAAGGCTGGCTGATTTTTATTTATCATTGGAGTATCTGAAATTACAGCCACATCTGAATTTAGATTTTCTTTATTTTCTTTTAAAAACTCAGCTAAATTCTTACTTCCAATTTCTTCTTCACCTTCTATTAGGAGTTTAATGTTTACAGGCAACGTCTTTTTTACAGCCAACCATGCTTGTATTGCTTTAATATGAGCAAAAAACTGCCCCTTATCATCTGCTACACCTCGAGCATAAATGTAGTCTTTATCAATAAACGGAGTAAATGGATCTGAGCTCCAAAGCTCATACGGATCTGCCGGTTGGACATCGTAATGCCCATACAACAAAACTGTTGGTAGCTCTTTTGATACTTCGTAATTTGCAACCACTATAGGATGTCCTTTCGTTTCATAAATAGTTGCATTTTGCATACCTATGTCTATTAAATGCTCTTTCAAAAAACTTGCACAATTTTTTACATCTTTGGAAAATTTATTATCTGTTGAAACACTTTTAATTTTTAGCAACTCTATTAACTCTGCTAAAAAGGTTTCTTTATTATTATCAATGTAGGTTTCTATAAAATTCATGTCTATTTTAATAATAAATTATTTTAGCAAACAAAAAAAGTAAGTTTATTTTTTTTTGTTTATGGGTAAGTTAGTTTATGGAGTTACATAACTTAGACAATTCAACTAACAAAAATTCTGCGAATATTTTACAAGATCCAACGTTTGCTAATCTTTTAAAATCAAATTTCAAACTTAAAGGACCTTTCATATTACGTTCTAATTCTAAGCAAGAAAAAATCTCAGATTTATTGACTGCAGTAAAAAACAACTTAAAATAGTAAAAATATTTTAATAAATTCTTTTATTTTTATAAATCCTATGGTAATTTTTTTTAGTGGAATCGCCAAGTTTAAAATTAGACTTTTTAAAAGAAGCACCTCAGTATTTATCTCATATCGATAATACTCAAAGCAGAAATGTGGGATTTAACTTTTTAGCATTTATAAAAGACAATTTTGAGCTTAACGTAGCGAGTATTTTTATAACTAACTATAAAAAACCAACTCACTCAGACTTAATGTATATTTTACGACTTGAGCGAGATAAAGTTATTCTATATGAAAAAACAGATCAAGCAGAAAACAATATTGAATATTCGTTTTTAGATGATGCTATAATTCTAAATAAAAAAACAATGAGTCCTTTTTATAATAACTCTTTTAAAAAACGACTCTCTGAAATAATTCGTGATTTAAAACAAAATAAATGTTCTATTTTTGAAGAAATTATTGAACCAGAATAAATCCTACTCTTCTTTTTCTTACTTAATCACAACAATTTCTTTAGTATTTTATCGATTTAAATTAACAATGAAAAACTTATTTATATATATTAGATTTCCCTTATTACTTCTTTTAGAATTATTTTATGTCATTGAAGAAGCTCTATTATTTTTCATTTCAATTTTTAAACCAATAAAAAAAGATCCAACTGAATTATATGGAACAATATCTTTTTCTGCTATAAAAGAAATTTTTAAAATCATCGATTATAAACCTGTGGGAATTATATGCGATTTAGGTTGCGGAAAAGGAAAATTTTTACTTTATTGCATGCTCGTTTCTAAATGCAAAACAATTGGAATCGAATCTAATCGATACTACACGTTTATTTATGGTGTTTTAATTCGGTTTTTCTTTAGACATAACCAATGCGAACTTATTAATGAGTCTATTACAACTTCTAAACTTCCAACCTGTGATTTACTGTTTGTTTCTGGCCTATGTTTTAATGACCCCACACTTAATTACATTCAAGATTATTTAAATATAGCAGTGTTAAAACCTATTTTTATTTCTGTAGCGGTTAAATTTCATTTGCAAAATTACAATGACCCAATTGAAATTAATACAGATTTATCTTGGGGCAAAGAAACTGTTTTTATTTATGTGCCTAATTTAGTAAAAAATATAGATTCCATAAATATTACCTGATAGAATTTTAACCTATGCTAGTTAATCTTAGAATTCATAACTTTATTACAATCAAAGAATTTGACTCCGAATTCTTTAATGGGTTGAGTGTGTTTACAGGAGAAAGTGGTGCCGGTAAATCTGTTATATTTTCTGCGCTATATTGTATTTTAGCTAAACCGATGAGTTTAAATGTTATTCGGCCGGGATGTTCTTACTGCGAACTTGAAGCAGAGTTTAATATTTCAGCATTAAACAATTCATTTCTAAATGACTTAACAGATAACGATGACACATTAATCATTTATAGAAAACTTTTGACTAACAAAAAATCTGTCATAAAAATAAACTCGCAAACTATTACTCAAAAAGTATTAAAAGAGGTTAGTTCTCATTTAGCCATATTTATTAATCAACACGAGCAATTAGCACTTCTTAAGCCATCTTACCAACTTGAGCTTATCGATAAACTAGACACTAAAATTTCTGAGCAAAAAATTAAATATTCTAATATTTATAAAACATATTTAGGAATAAAAATTAAAATAGCTAATTTAAATGAAACGTTTACAAATCCACAGCAATTAGATTTTTTTAGATATCAATACAATGACATTTCAGAGCATACCTTTAATAAAAATGAAGAATTAGAATTAAAACAAGAAAAAAAAGATCTTCTACTTAAACAAAAAGAGATTAAAAATTTAAATGAAATCTCTTCAGGACTTGATCTAAGCATGACTCAGTTAACGCATATAAGCTCGCTTATGTCTCAGTTAGAATCTATAGACGAAATCGCAAAAAAAGATATTGAAAATGTAGTAGAAAAAGTTGCAGATTTGAGCTTTATGATTGCGTCTTCAAGTACGCCTACAGCCCATATGGAATCATATATAGATAAGATACAAGATCGTTTAAACTTAATTTTCACCTATTGCTCTAAATACAAAAAATTAAATTTAGACCAATTATGTGAGTTTGAAAAAGACCTCAAAAAAAACATTGCCTCTAGTGAAACATTTGAAGCAGAATTAGTTCAGCTAAACACAAAACTGCGAACAACTTTAGATAACTTACTCCTTGAAGCTGATAAATTAACCCAACTTCGGCACTCTCAATGTAAAGAAATTCAAACTATTATAGAAGATATTTTAAAACGTCTTGGATTTAATCATGTAAGCTTTAAAATTTCGTTGGATAAACTTGATACTTTTTTAGTTTCGGGAAATGATTTAATAACATTTAAAATTTGCATCAATAAGGGTGCCGAATTAAAACCAATTAATGAAAGTGCTTCTGGTGGTGAACTATCTCGTGTATTACTTGCGTTTTATTCTGCATTTTCTGAAAATACAGAAAAAAAACTATTTCTATTTGATGAAATTGACACTGGGGTTGGTGGCATTAGTGCCAATGCCATTGGAAAAGAGCTTTCTAGTATTGCTATGCATCAACAAGTGTTTTGCATTACACATTTAGCTCAAATTGCTAGCCTTGCAGATAAGCACCTTGCTGTGAGTAAAAAAACCCTAAGAAATGAAACAATAACTCAAATAGATTATCTTGAAAATGACGACAATATAGAGATTGTTCGAATGATGGGCGGTAAATCATTTTTAAAAGCAGTAAATAAGACTTAATATTACGTTTTTTTATGCTATAATTTTTTCTATGTGTGGAATAGTAGGGTATATTGGAGATAAAGATATTACAACTGTATTATTAGTTGGTCTTGAGCGATTAAGTTACAGAGGTTATGACTCTTCAGGAATAGCTGTTTTATCTGAAGGAGAACTTAGTTCTTGGAAAAAATCTGGAAAAATTAAACAACTAGATAATCTTATTTCAGGGTTAAGCATAAATGCCCCTATTGGAATTGGTCATACACGATGGGCCACACATGGAATTCCAAACGATGTAAACTCGCATCCACACTTTTGTTCTAGAAAAAAAATAGCGGTTGTTCATAATGGAATTATTGAAAATTATCAGGAAATAAAATCTCAATTAATTAATGATGGTGTTTTATTTCATACAGAAACAGATACAGAAGTTATTGCTCATTTAATAGAAAAGTTTTACAAACATTCTCTTTTGCAAGCTGTGACAAAAGCAACTACTATTTTAAAGGGATCTTATGCTCTTGCCATAATTAGTGAATACGAATCAGATAAAATTATTACAGCGCGTATGGGAAGTCCTCTTGCTATTGGAATTGGTAAAAATGAACAATTTATTTCATCTGATATTAATACTATGCTTCCGCATACAAAAGAGATTCTTTTTCTTGAAGATCATCAGTTTGCAGTTGTTGAAAAAACTAACGTTACCGTTTTTGACGAAAAAGGTAATGAAATCGAAAAAAATATAAAACAAATTAATTGGAATCCCGA
>CAXBWG010000120.1:0-5188 GCA_963979105.1 uncultured bacterium
GAAAAGGGTCTCATATTGTTGACTAAATTATGCAGATTTTCAATATCTAAAATTATATTTTTAATAAACTGAATTTACCATCTGTTATATAAAATGTTTTAGATTGAAACACAATCCAATAACTAAGCTCATATAGTTTAAATATTTTTTTTTCTGAATATATAGAATTTATATCAAATTGCAAAATATTACGAAACTTTTTAGGAATATTAAAAATATCAGTTTCAATATTTCCAGTGTTTCTATTTACAGTTAAATGGGTATTAAACGGCATTAATACAACATAAATAAACTTATCTTGATCTTGATCAACATCAATAGAATTCACATCTTCTACTAAATTATCAATAATAATCTCTGGTCTAACAGCAAGTTCATGAGTAGATTTATCTATAATAGTAGAAAACCCTTGTTCTCGCACATAATCTTTACCTTCTATTGAGGCATCATTAGTTTGTTGTAAAGCATTCAAACCTTTTTTAATTCGGACTTGATTATTAGCTTTCGGTTTCGCAAAAATACTATCTAAATTATTAAAACCCAACATGCCCACAAAGAATAATAACCACAATTATTAAATAATTTCAACAAAAACAAGAAAAAGAACTTGAGCAAAACCACTATTTAAATTAGAATTTGAACTAAAAATAAGTATTAACTACAGGAGGTCATGAATGAGTTCAACAAAATACAAGCCACTAGCTGATAGAATTTTAGTAGAACCTGAAGTTGCAGAACAAACAACAAAATCGGGAATCGTAATCCCAGATTCTGCACAAGAAAAACCACAATCAGGAAAAGTACTACGCGTGGGTTCTGGAAGAATCACAGAAGACGGAAAAACAATTCCATTATCTGTTAAAGAAGGTGATATTGTTATTTATAGCAAATATGGTGGAACCGAACTTAAAGATAACGGTACAGAACTATTAATTATTAAAGAATCAGACGTTTTAGCTATTAAAGAAGGCTAAAAAAGATTTAGGAGAAAATTATGAGTGCAAAACAATTAAAATATTCAGATGATGCATGGAGATCACTTGGTGAAGGGATCAAAAAAGTTGCAGATGCTGTAGGAAAAACATTAGGGCCAAACGGAAATAATGTTGTATTAGAAAAAAAATGGGGATCACCAACAATAACAAATGATGGTGTAACTATCGCAAAAGAAATTGACTTAGAAGATCCATTTGAAAACATGGGAGCACAACTTATTAAAGAAGTAGCCTCAAAAACAAATGACATCGCAGGTGACGGAACAACTACTGCAACAATTTTAGGATATGCCATATTCAAGCAAGGTCATAAAAATGTAACAGCTGGAGCTAACCCAATCCGATTAAAAAAAGGAATCGAAAAAGCTGTTAGCATTATTATTGAAGGATTAAATTCAAAAAGTAAAGCTATCGAAACCAAAGAAGCAATTGCACAAGTTGCTACAATTTCAGCAAACAACGACGAAGAAATTGGAAACTTAATTTCTGAGGCAATGGATAAAGTTGGAAAAGATGGTGTAATTACTGTTGAAGAATCTAAAGGAATCGATACAGAGTTAGATGTTGTTGAAGGAATGCAATTTGATAAAGGATTTTCTTCTCCATACATGATTACAGATAAAGACAGAATGCAAGCAGCCTATGATGATCCATTTATTCTCATAACAGATAAAAAAATCACAGCAATTAAAGATTTATTACCAGTATTAGAAAAAGTTGTTCAAGCTGGAAAAGCACTAGTAGTTATATCTGAAGATATCGAAGGCGAAGCATTAGCAACTATCGTTGTTAACAAACTACGTGGAACTGTTAATTGTTTAGCAATTAAAGCACCAGGTTTTGGTGATAGAAGAAAAGCTATGCTAGAGGATATCGCTGCATTAACTGGCGCTGAAGTTATTTCTGAAGAAAAAGGTCTAGCCTTAGAAACAACTGAGTTAACTCAACTTGGACAAGCCTCTAAAGTGAAATCTGATAAAGATAATTCTACAATTGTTCAAGGAAAAGGAAATCCAGCAGATATAAATGCTAGAATTGAGCAAATCAAAAAAGAAATCGAGTTAAGTGATTCATCTTATGATAAAGAAAAATTACAAGAACGATTAGCTAAACTTTCTGGTGGAGTTGCTGTAATTAAAGTTGGAGCTGCAACAGAAACAGAATTAAAAGAGAAAAAACACAGAGTAGAAGATGCTCTTTCTGCAACACGAGCTGCTGTAGAAGATGGTATCGTTGCTGGTGGTGGAACTGCTCTAATTAGACAAATCCCTAATTTAGAAGCAGAAGTTGAAAAATATGAAGGTGATTTTAAAGTTGGAATGAAAATTGTTCTTAAAGCACTTGAAACACCATTAAGACAAATCGCATCAAATTCAGATATGGATGCTTCTGTAATCGTTGAGAAAATCAAAACAGCAAAAGAAGAAATCGGATTTAATGCAAGAACTGGTGAGTTTACAGACCTAATTAAAGCAGGTGTTGTAGATCCTAGTAAAGTAACAAAATCAGCATTACAAAACGCAGCATCAATTGTAAGTTTATTACTTACAACAGATGTACTTATCGCTGAAAAGCCAGATGAAAAAGCAGATGCAGCAGCAGCAATGGCTGGCGCTGGCGGCGGCATGGGCGGCATGGGTGGCGGTATGCCAGGAATGATGTAACACTCATTTTTTTATCGTGACTACAAAAAGCCCTCATTTATTGAGGGCTTTTTTCTTTTATACACACCTAAACAATTTTTATATTTTAATCTAAAACTCTTATAAAAAGATAATTTATAATATAATATAATATAATATAAAATAAAGAAAAAATGATATATTAATCATAATTTAAAAATAAATAAAAATTATAAACAATTATCTTAACAAAAAAAGGAATTTAATTAAGTTGAAATTAATATTTATATTACTAAGCATATTTTTACTTACAACCACACTCTATTTTTATACGTCTATAGACTCCCAGGAAACAAATCCAACTGAGTTAATAGAAGAAAATAAAAATCAAGAAAAAACTGAAACTATCTTACTAACTAAATTATCAGATCCGCTACCTATACCTGCCATCAACTTTAGAGTAAATTCCCCAGCACCTTCAAACTTTAAAGACTTATTTGATGACGTCCATAACAAGCTATTAGCAGCAATCCAACGTAAAGAAACAAAAATCGATAATGACTTAATGACCGAATATATCGCAGGACTTAATAAATTAATTTATATATATTCAGATACATATGATAGAAGACTTGATATGATGATAAACAGAAATGCGGAAGACTACTTAAGATGGGACATTTTCTATATATTAGATAAAATACAGCACCCAGAATTAGATGAATTCTTTAGAAAAAATTTGAAAAAGTTTGACGACTACGATGGCGCTAGTGGCCCTGTGATTGGATATTATTTTGAAAGAGCTAAATTAACGGTTAATGCTCGAGATGAAAATTTTAATTTACATATCCCTTACCGTTCAATTAGTTTTACTACAAACTGGCCACACCCAAGCGATGTAAACTGGGGAATAAGTATTAAAGAGAATGATTCTCCCGCTAAAACTGATATATTATTAAAGAATGTATTTGATAATGACCCCAACACAAGCTGGATATTAGATAAAAATCAACTAATTCAATTTGAAATAAATCAAAGAACAGTTAAAACATCAATACGTTTCCGCAATGGTATTTCTAAATCAAAACCTGACTGGAATTTATATCCACGGGTAAAAAAATTTTCTATAGCACTTAATGGAATTGTAACAAACCATATTACATTAAAAGATTCTCAACAGGCACAATGTGCATGGTTAGTTGATATGGCGTTGTATCCTGGAGATATTATAAGTATAAAAATTTTAGATGTATATACAGGAACATTATATAAAACACCTGCCATTACAGATATTGTATTTATAGACGACAGAGGTTAATAAAAAATACATTTCATAAAAATCCCTAAAAATTTACATGCATTATAAAACAAAAAAAAATTAAAGAAAAACTCATAAAAGAACTATATATCAACTACCCAATTTAGATGAAATTTCATCTAAAAAATCTTTATACAAATACTGATTCAAACAAAATAACGACACACTACGAGTAGATAACGATGTTTGAAAGGGCAAAAATCGTAATCCAGGTTCAGCTTTCACACATATCCGTGGAACAAAACCAACACCATAATCAATAGCAATTAAAGCTTTTAATGTTTCTAAACTGCCAGACTCAAACGGGTGATAAGACTTAATTGAATAATGTTTACAAAACTCTAAAACTTGATCACGCAAACAATGCCCCTCTTTTAAAAGTAAAACGCGTTCATATAACACATCTTGAATTTTAACTTCTTTTTTTTGTGCAAATTTATGAGTAGAAGAAACCGCTAAATAAAAAGGTTCTTCAAACAACAAATACGTATTAAATTCTCGTTCTAAATCGTCGTCATTTGCTAAAATAACACCATCAAGTTGCCCTTTTTTAGCCTGATCTACCAATCGCTGCGTAAAATCTTCAGTAATAATTAAATTTACATCTGGAAATTCTGTCTGAAACAATTTAACGATCTTAGGTAAAATATAAGGAGCTATAGATGAAAAAACCCCTAACCTAAACTCATTTGGAACTTTCTTTGCATACAATCCTTCCAAACTATTTAACTGCTTTAAAACAGATTCAAATGTTGCAATAACCTCTTTACCTTTTGCCGTGGGAACAACATAACGTTTGTTACGAATAAAAATATCAAAGTTGTAATGAGCTTCTAATTTTTTTATTTGAATACTAATATTTGGTTGACTCGTATGACAAATCTGAGCAGCTCTATGAAAATTAGACTGCTTTGAAACCGCACAAACATAGCGCATTAATTGATGTGTTACTTCCATGATAAATATTATTTATTATATATAATATATATAATTTACTTTAATTATCAATACTTTCACGTTAACATAATCTAGTCAAAACCACTTTTTGGAGGAATAAAATGATTAAAATAGGAAGTAAATTTCCAGAATTTAAAGGAAACGCAACTGTATCTAGCGATATAGATAATGCATTCACAGAAATTTCTAGTGAAGACTATAAAGGAAAATGGCTTGTATTATTTTTCTGGCCAAAAGACTTTACATTTGTATGTCCAACAGAAATCGCAGAATTCGGCAAACTAAACGACGAGTTC
>CAXBWG010000121.1:0-5169 GCA_963979105.1 uncultured bacterium
TTAGTTTCCAGTTCAGAAGGAAAATAAACTGGAAAAGGTGTCAGAGTCTTATACGTAAAAGGTGCCAGAGTACAAAGAAAACAAATAAAAAACTACCCAAAATTATCATTAAAATTAAATTTTCTAAAACATTGTCGTGTTAAATCTATAAATTGTTTAACTAAATCTAAAACGGACAACGGTGTCGGAGGTTCCCCCATAATAAGTGCCAGAGTAACCCTTTTTCTCTACTTAGTTACCCAAATTACAACCCCCAATAAAGATACATTTACCTTAAGCTAGAAATAGAGCTTTTGGTGGATTAGGGCTATCTAGAATACCTTTTATTGTTTCTTTATAGTCATGTGTGCTGTGAGCGATTTGAGAGCCCTCGCAGCTATGAACTAACGTAATATTATCGGTTTTATCTTTTGCTAAAAATAGTCGGTAATCAGCGCCTTGTTTAAGTTCGTAAATTTTATAATTTTTATATGAAAGTATTGGGGATGCGATATCTAGTTTTTCAGTAATAAGCTTTAAGTTAAATATCACTTCATATTTAGTTCCATGTACTATAGTGGTTGTATCTATTGGTATATAACTGTATTTAATATTACATTTTGTATATAATATTTCCCATTTTTGATTGTCTGTTAGGTCTGTTGATTCGCATAACAATAAAGGTAAATTTTTGCAATTTGGGAAACTAGTTACACGATCTTGTATAAAACTTAATGTTTCATCATTGGTACTACTATCTAAATTAAACAACATTGGTAATGAACTAGTATATTTTTCTTGTATTACATCTTTCTTTTTAGGTGTAGTTTTTTGTGTTTCTTTTTTTTCTTTTGGTTCTAGACTTATATTTGGACGATCTAGTGTTTTTAAATTTTCTGAGTCGATTTTTTGATAATTAATTGCTGGTATTTCAGGTTCGGTAGAAATTTCTTTAGTTATGTCTAGCCTTTCAGGGCTTAGCACAGCTGGAGGTTCAATGTCTTGTGATGTATCTTTAATTTTTTTTGTAAAAAACGACTTAACTTTGTTTAGAATAGGCCAGTTATCTGTAATTCGTTGTACTTTTCTTTTTGTATTTAAAAGGTCTCTAAAATCATCAGATAAGAGTGGTTCGGGGCTTTGTTGCTCGGTGATTATAATTTCATTTGTGAGTGCGATAATGTAGTTTTTTAAATAGTTAATATCTTTTACGTCGTAATAATCAAAAATGCGTTTTAAAATACTAAGATTAATATCGACTGTATCTATAGATGTTTTTGAAAATTCTTTCATTTTATTTGCACAATGAAAAAATAATCCTAGATCCTGATTCGCAATGCTAAATGCAAGTATAATTGAATAAAACTGTTGTCTATCTTTTGTGGGTTGGGTAATAATTTCTTCGGTTTTTTCATACTTTTCAATTATAAAATCAATAAGACTCCCTGCTTTGTTAAGGTGAGAGCTGTTGGAAATATTAATTAAAATATTAGGGCCTAACGAAGAAAAATGATCTGATGTAATATAGGCACCCTCCTCGCTAGATTCCTTACCTAATTTATGATAAATTAAAAGAGACGCAAGTTGTTCTAGCGCGTGCAATATTTCTATATCTGATGGCGGATTGTTTGTAAGCCAATCGGTGGTAAGTGTTTTTAGCTCATCACATAATTTAGATAAATCTTCAGTCGTATCTTCTGGGTTTAGTAATGCAGAGGTAATGTTTTGGTAACTAAGACCACAGATGGGTTGTGTTATTAATTCTTTAAGTTTGTCATGGCGATGAAGCGCTCCGTAAATATGAACTTGTTTAATATAGCTAAAGTTAGGAATATTTTCTTTAGCTATTATTATAGGAACCCCTTTATAATATACGCGTGCATCTGTTCCATACCTATGCAATTTATAAAGGTCTATTGCCGGGGCTACAACATGTTGGTCTAGTTCTTCTTGTGAAATCGGTTTTCCATAATTTGTTATATTTCCTTCACAAATAAATTCTCGTACATGTTTTTCATAAATATCAGGTAATTTAAAATTCTGAATAGAAAACTCACAAAACCAATCTGAATTTAAAAAACTATTTACGTTAGATGTGCTAAGATAATGTTTTAAACTTAGAAGTCCTCTGCAAAGAATTAAGTGGTTATCTAAGTTAAATAACTTTTTTTGATTTAAAATAGATAACGGGGCGGAAAATAGTTCAGTAATAAACGGGTCTGTAGGTTTGAAAAAGTTATTTAACAGTTTCATTACTTGTATTTGAAACGCCATGTAATTTAATGTTTTTATAGATTTATTGTCTCCTGTTTTACCAGGGAAGCTTAACTGTTGTTTTATTAATTTGTTTAATTTTTTTGTTTCAATGTGTGAAGGAGGATTAATAGTTGGTGGGCTTTGAGTAATATCTAGAATTTCTGGCAAGTGCATAAAGGATAAATAGAAAAGTTTTTTTAAAGGATGAGTTTTAAATGCTGGAGGAATTGGTGTTTCAATTCTATCAATAAGTGTAGTTCCAAGAAGACTTAACTTTTCAGGAGATTCTTTACTCGTTTTTTTTAACGATAAAAGGCGATTAAGTCCAATCTGAGAAATACAAGTGTCTAGTAAAATAATTTTGTCATTATTTAATGTGTCATCAGGTAATTGAATATCAAAGGTGTCAGAGTCTTATACGTAAAAGGTGCCAGAGTACAAAGAAATAAAACAAAAAACTACCCAAAATATTCACTAAAAATAAAATAAAATAAAAAAATAAAAGAATAATGCGATGGTGTCGGAGGTGCAAACGTAAAAAGTGCCAGAGTACAAAGAAAAAAATAAAAAAGAAGATAAAATAATAGGTAAAAGTAAGCAGGTAAAATAAAACTAGTAATCAATATGTATACAGATTTTGTTTGAACTTCTAAAAGTCTTAAATCGATTTTTTATAACCACATAAGAGATTTAAGTAGGACCTATATAAACACAAGTTTTACCTAAAAGACTTCGTATCTTATATCTAAATTATACCAGAGTTAAAGGTCTGTTTGCGTTGAGTTTACTTAAGTGATAACTCAATAGTGATTATCTATTTAGCTGAACCAAACATTTTTGAGGTATCAACCTCGCATCTTAATTTAAAAAGACCAGCTAACTCATCTTCTTCACTAAATTCTTTTAATTCATTGTCACTTTCATAGTCAGTAATGCTGAATTCATCTCCTAAGCTATCTTCATCGCTATTTGATTCGTTTATGGTAAGCATGAGAGAAACTTGTTTTTTAGTGGTTATAGCTATTGGTTTTGATATGGTTAATGGCGAAGTTTTAGTGCTTGTTAAAAATTTATTGGGAGTAACTCTATTAGGGGCTAAAGTATTTGATGAGAAATCATCTTGTGGTGATATCGCCATAAGTTCATGGTGATCTTCATCAAATGAAATATCGTATTTCTGTTGGTGTTATTCTGCCTCCTAAAATTACGCCTGAAACAGATGTTGGAGTTACGCAGCTCATATCCCTTTGAATTTTTTTAAATTCTGAAAGGTGTTGGTATTGGTTATCTTGATTTTGTTCTTGAAATATAGGCCGTTTTTTTGACGTTTTCTCGCTGTAATCTCCAACTGTTTTTTTCTGTATTTCTGTTGGCGTTATTCTTGTTGCTAAAATTTCAGTTGAAAAAATATTACTTTCTGTTTTGTTTTTTTTTGATAGATGTGAGGTTTGATTATCCTGGTTTTGTCCTTGAAGTATAGGTCGTTTTTTTGACTCTATTTTGACGGCACCTGTATTTGTTGGAAATAATATATGTGTATTTGCCTGAGCCATTTAAAGGTAAAAATAATGTAATTAATATATAAAGTAAATATAATTTATATAAAAATAAGTATAAATAAATATAAATAAGGTGTTTAGCCTGTTTTGCTTCTGTCTTATAAAAATGTATTAATTGGAAATTTTTTTTAAGGAAAATTAGCAGGGTTCTGTTTTTCTATATAGTGTAAAGCCTATTATTGAATTCAAAAAAGCTGATTAATGATTGGATTTGAGGAGTTGTCATTATTTTTTCTAGGTATATGAACATGAATACTGTGTTTAAAAACTCCTCTTTTTTATAGAATATATTTTTTTGAGAATACTTTATAATAACGTTTATTGCGTGGTCTTTAAATTTGGACTCAAGGTACTTAAATGAATTAAATTTTATTGCTATTTCTTTTAAAATAATTATATTGTTTGTATTGATATCTATAGCCTTGATAAGTTTAATGGCAATTATTAGCAATGTGATTTTTTTGTTAAAATTTGGCTAGAAGCAATAATTTTGGATTAAAATTTTAGTAAAACCTCATATCCAGAATGCCGTCTAACATTAAACACAAATTCATTATCTAAATAAAAATATTGTCCTTTTATGCCAGTTAATGTTCCAGATATAATAGGTGATTTGTCTAAATTTAAGCTTTTAATTTTAGCAGGAGTAGATAATTTCGGATATTTAAATGTTACAACTTCAGAAGAAGGAGATATAAAGGCTTTATACTTATCATAAATAAATGCAGCTGCTCGCTTTTTTTCTATTAATAAATCGGCTTCAATTGTATTTGTTTTAAGCATGGCCTGCCAAGATGTTCTATCTGAAAGAATTTCTTTTAGAGCAACTTCAATACAGCCTGCCTGATAGCGGTTTTGAGTTTCGGCTAATACAATTGCAGCAAGTGCGCCTTGGTCTATCCAGCGGGAATGTGAATTTGTTTTTTTCGTAACACCTACTTTTACATTTCCAGTATAAGATAAATAAACAATATGAGGTTGCAAATGGTGTTTTTTCTCCCAGTTTATATCTCGTCCATGTCCTAAATGGGCTTGGCACAGCTCTGGTTTTAAAATACAAGGAGAGGTTTCTGCAGATGTTTGAAAACATCTAAAGCAATAACCGCTCATAAACGATTTAGTCGTTTTCTTGCCACAGTTCATGCAAACAATTCGGTTTTGAAAAATAAATTGAATAGAATTTCCAATGAGGTTGTTTACACATATAGGCGAGCTGTTCGATTTTAAAAAATAGTTCACAGTAGCTCTATGTTCTACTGTCATTTTATCAAGACGAAGACGATATTCCATGTAGTTAAAGTTTATAGTGAATATCAAATCTTGAGAAGTGCTAACGGTGCTAACGGTGTCGGAGGTGTATGCGTAAAAGGTGCCA
>CAXBWG010000122.1:0-5147 GCA_963979105.1 uncultured bacterium
AACCAACCAGATTCAAACGAAATAGACATTCTAAAACAAAAACTCCAAAACTATGATGACACAACTAAAAAAATAATTTCAGAATTTAAAATATCCAATACAAATTACACAGAAATAAATAATGCAATAAAAAAACTATTTCCAAATTCAAATATTATTCATAACACCCCAAAAAATTCATTAATTATAAAACATAATAAAAATGAATATAAAAAGATAAAAAAATTAATAACATCTCTAGATGTCCCTCAAAAAGAAATTTTTCTTGAATGCAAAATATACGAGTTATCAATAAATTCTCGACAAGAATTTGATTTATTTAACGATATTTCACAACACCCAATACTACTTACTAACAAAAACTCATTTAAAATCACCAATGCAAATTCTTTATTAGAAACTATTAAACTACTAGAAACAACAGGAAAAGCTATATTAATAGCACAACCATCTATTAAACTTACCCACAATTTCAAGTCTAATATAAAAATTGGAGATAAAATACCCTATATAACAACATCTCATACAACAACGAATTCCTACCAACAAATCAACACGTTTAAAACAGGAATAACCTTATCTGTATTACCCACACTAACTAATTCAAATATAAAATGTAATATAAACTTAAATCTAACCCACATAAAATATTGGAAAACGATAAACAAGCAAGAATTACCAGTTATAGCAGAAAGAGAGTTATCTACCTCATGCACGTTTAAAGAAAAAACGACAACCCTCATTGGAAACTATATAAATTATTCAAAAACTAGCAATATAAACCAATCGCCACTACTATCTAAAGTACCAATACTCAACAAACTATTCAGGTATAAACACAATCAAAAAAACAAAACAATTTTATTAATTTTCATTACACCCTATATATAAAATCAAAGCTCTCGAATAGGGGGGGGGACATCGAGAGCTTCTAGGTATAAAACCATTATAAATTTTAATAAAAAATCGAAAAAAAAACAAGATTCAAATAATTCAAAATAATTACTTGATATAAAAACTTAATTTAACTATCATTTATTAAATGATATCAAAAGTTAAATACAGACAAATTTTAATTGGTTTATTTATGGTTTTTTGTACTGGAATTTCTATCAGTGCACAATCAGCACCCTATGCAATAACACCACAAAACATTGATCCATCTTTACTAAAATCCCCCGAAGCACAACAAGCAATTAACAATTATAAAAATAAGAAAAAAACAATTTCATCTAAAAAAAATTCGTCAACAAAGGCTCTAATATTAAATAAAAAAAACACTCCTAAAAAAGACAAAGAAACTACCACTGCCAAAGACGAAAAAAAAACAACCAATTCAACAATTTCACATCTAGAAAAAGCATTAAACAATTCCAAAGAAAACTCAAATTTAAACACCCCCAAAATTTATATTCAAAACAAAAACTATATTGAAATAGACACACAAAAAACAGTAAAAGAAACAGATCTATTAACCCAATTTGGATACAATATTTTCAATCAAGATCTAGCAATAAGCACAGACACCTTAATTCCTGTAGCCGATGATTACATTTTAGGTCCCGGAGATTCATTAATAATACATATTTGGGGTAAAATTGACCAAACTCTAAATGTTACACTAGATTCCAACGGAAAAATATACATCCCTAAAATTGGTAACATTTTTTTATCTGGATCTACGTTTAAACAATCAAAAAAACTGATAAAGAAATCACTTGGTAAGCATTATGTAAACTTTGACTTAAGTATTACTATGGGGCAACTTAAAACAATTAAAGTATTTATTCTTGGTGAAGCAAAAAATCCAGGAGCTTATGATATTTATTCACTATCAACACTATTTAATGCGCTACACGCGTCTGGAGGGCCAAAAAAAACAGGAAGCCTACGCCATATAAAATTAAAACGAAACCAAAAAACATATAAAACGATAGATCTGTATAAATATTTACTTGAAGGTAATAATTCAGCTGATCCACTTTTACGAAACTATGACACCATTTTTATTCCAGCAATTGGGAAAACAGCAGCCATTTCAGGGGATGTCAAACGTCCGGGTATTTATGAAATAAAAGATAAAACAAACTTACACGAGCTAATTTTCACAATTTCAGGGGGGCTTTGGAGAACAGCCAATACAAAAGGAATAAAAATTACCAGAATTATGGAAAATAAAACAATCAAACAATTTGATATGGGGCTTTATACAAAACAAGATATTCAAAACTCAAAAAAATTCAAACTAAAAGATAACGACAAAATAATTATTAAAAGTATCAACGAAAAAACAGAAAACAACGTTAAAATAATAGGACAAGTAAAATACCCAGGAACATATGAGCTCAATAAAAATACTACGTTAAAACAATTAATAACATCTGCTGGTTCTCTTCTTGAAGATTCAAATATTAACAAAATAGAGATCTACAGATTTATTTCTAATACACAACGAGAGGTTATTTATATAGATGGATCAAAAGAAAATATTATAGAAACAACTAAACTAAACGACAATGACATAATCAAGATTTACCCAGTTCGACATAAAATAGTTTCTATTGAAGGTGGAGTTCATTACCCAGGAAACTACAAATTATTAACAAATATGACCCTTACAGATCTTATTCAATTAGCAGAGCCTATAGAATATACAGCCCCTACTGCGGAACTATACAGAAAACTCCCCTCCGGTGAAGATAACATTTTAAATTTTAATTATAAAAAGCTACTTAAATCTCCAAATTCACCTGAAAATATTTCATTAATTACCAATGACAAAGTTTTTATAAGGCAAACTCCAAGACAAGTAAAAACACGTGTAATTACTATAGAAGGTGAAGTTAATATGCCTGGAATTTATTATGCAAAAGAAAACGAGACACTTGAAAGCATAATAAATCGAGCAGAAGGCTTTAGAAAAACTGCATTTATTAATGGATTAGAATTTTATCGAGAAACATTAAAAGAAAAAGAAATTATTGGAATGAACTATTTCTTAGAAAATGAACAAAAAAAGCTATTATTTAACCCAGCAGTACATAAAACAGCGGAAATGCAAAACAATCAAAATATAAGAGCTCTAGAATTCATGAAAACACAGGCTGAAAAAGCTGATGGACGAATGATAATTGATAATTTAAATGAATTTAAAAATATCATAATACAAGATGGAGATAGATTAATCGTTCCACAGAAAATAAATGAAATTACAGTAATTGGAGGGGTTCTTACTCCTCGAGGCATTTTTTTCAGCCAGGGAAAACCAAGAAACTATTATATAAATAAATCAGGAGGCTTAACCGACTTTGCAGATAAAAAAAGAATTTTCATATTCAAAGCTAATGGAACAATAAAAAAGGGAAAAACTAAAATAGACCCAGGAGATACAATCTATGTTGCAGAAAAAACAAAACCCCAAAAATCCAATTTCGAAATTGCAAATGAAACCTTAAGATTTATTACAAATGTCCTTTCTCCTATATTATTAATACAAACAGCCACTAAATAATAATGAAAAAAATTTTCTTTTTTTTTGGAACACGCCCCGAAGCAATTAAATTAGCTCCTATAATATTATTACTGCAAAACTCTAAAGATTATAAAGTAACAGTTTGTGTATCGTCTCAACACGTTGAACTTTTACACCAAGTCCTTGAATTTTTCAAAATAAGAATTCATTACAATTTAAATATTATGACTCATAAGCAAAATTTATTTGATATAACATCAAAATGCATTTCGCAATTAAACGATATCATAAAAAAAGAGAACCCTAACTTAATAATTGTACAAGGAGATACCTCTACTGCATTTAGTGGAGCATTGGCAGGGTTTTACTCTAAAATACCAGTAGCTCACATCGAAGCAGGCCTACGCACTCATACCCCCCTTAATCCCTACCCAGAAGAAATGAATAGAAAACTTATTTCACAACTAGCTACATTTCATTTTGCACCAACTAAATGTAATAAAGAAAATTTAGAAAAAGAAGGAATTAAATCTAATATTTGGGTTGTTGGAAACACCGTAATTGATTCACTTAATTTTACAAACAAACACGTTTGTAATGGCTATACACCAAAATTTAATTTAAATAACTCTACAAAAAAACTAATTTTAGTAACGGGTCATAGACGCGAAAATGTTGGAAAACCATTTGAGAATCTATGCAAAGAACTAATCAAAATTGCACAAACAAATAAATTCAAAATAATATTTCCATTACATCTAAATCCAGAATTAACAAAAATAGCACACTCACTACTAAGTAGTATAGATAATATAAACCTAATAGATCCACAACCATATCCCGACTTTATTTGGTTAATTAAGCATGCAAAACTAATTATAACTGACTCTGGAGGAGTTCAAGAAGAAGCTCCCTTTTTTGGGGTTCCTACATTAGTAACTCGAAAATCAACGGAACGAACCGAAAGTTTAACTGTTAACAGCTATCTTATTGATCTTACAAAAGAATCATTACATAAAACAGTTATTAATTTATTTAAAGATTCAAAAAAGCTAACAAAATTAACACAAAAAAGCAATTTTTATGGTGATGGAAATAGTTCTCAATTAATTCAATCAATACTAAACACCCATTTAACATGACAAAAAAAGAACAAGTATTAGTTACAGGCGGCGCAGGGTTTTTAGGTTCACACTTATGTAATTACTTACTAAAAAAAGGGAAACACGTTATTTGTGTTGATAATCTTTTTACAGGAAACAAAAAAAATATTGAGCCATTGTTAAACAACCCCTATTTTGAATTTATCAGACATGACATTACCTTACCCTTAATTATTGAAGTTGACAGAATTTTTAATCTAGCATGTCCTGCAAGCCCAATTCATTATCAATATGATGCAGTACAAACCGTAAAAACATCTGTGCTTGGTTGTATTAATATGCTAGGTTTAGCCAAAAGATTAAATATTCCTTTTTTACAAGCATCTACATCTGAAGTATATGGAGATCCCACAATTCACCCACAACACGAAACCTATCAAGGAAACGTTAACCCAATTGGACCAAGAGCCTGCTATGACGAAGGAAAAAGATGTGCAGAAACATTATGTTTTGATTACCATAGACAGCACAAAACAATTGTAAAAGTAGCTAGAATATTTAATACCTATGGC
>CAXBWG010000123.1:0-5106 GCA_963979105.1 uncultured bacterium
TAACATTTAATTTTCCTTTAACTCTTCTTAATGCATACCCTATTATTCTTTCTTTAGCATCTGGCATGGAATTTATAAGTTGTTTCTGTAGGGGTGATAGTGGTTTTTTTTCTAGAAACGCTTGTGCAATTAAAGCACAATGTCTCTTGGCCATTAGCTTTTTAAACTCTTCTAGTGGTAAGTGGTATCCGGGTGTAATTTCTGGTGATTTCTCTAAATTTTCTGGGAGTAATAATTCGGCCGCGTTTATCATTGAACGTAACGAATCCGGTCCTGATTGAACATCGGCTCCATTTTCGATCAACACTTTCACACATTCAAGATTTTCTTTTCTGTGCGCTATATGCAATGCTGTTTCTCTATGTACATATCCTTCTTCAACGCATTCACGATATCCATATCCTGTTTTAGCATCCATATCAGCCCCATGTTCAAGCAAGATTTTCACACATGTGCATCCTTGTTTTGAACAGCTGAATGCAATGCTGTTGATTGCACTTTCCCCTTTCGTCTAGCACTTCGTCTAGCATTCACCCCATCCCTTCGTCTATCATCCGCATCAGCCCCAAGATTCACATCAGCCCCATGTTCGAGCAAGATTTTCATACATGTAACATCCCCTTCTTGAACAGCCCAATGTAATACTGTTATTAGATCATTGTAGCGGTCGCTCGAAAAGGGTGTCATATCTTTTTTTTTAACTCTTTTTGTAGCATTTACATCTGCTCCAGATCTGAGCAAGACTTTCATACATTCGTACTGCTTCTTTAGAGCAGCATAATGTAATATTGTTGTTTTAAAACTAGTTAAGCAAGTATCACCCATTTGTATATAAGGAAACCCTTCTACATACCCACCAAGATCATTTCTAGCATTTACATTTGCTCCATTTTCGATCTTTTGTTTCAATACATCTACATTCCCATCATGAACCACATTCCAAATAGACCCATACTTTATTTTTTGTCCTATTAAACTAAGGGTAGTTGATAAATATCTTATTACTTTATTTGGTTCGATTACTTTTGAATCAAAAGGTGTTGGTTCAACGAGTTTTGGTTCAGGAAGTATTGGTTGAGAGACTGTTGGAACAGGACTTAATGCTGGAGGTAATTCTTGAAGTCGTATTGCATTCATATCGGCTAAATACTGTTTTTGTTCTTTAGATGATTCAAGACCTCCTACATTTTCCTTTAAAAATAAAACAAGCTTACCTGAGGTTAATTCAGGGTTATTTCCGTCAAGTACATAACTTAAAAAGGATGAAATTAAGCTAAGTTGATCTTTAGTTGGTTTTAGAAATATTTTGGATGGTGTCTCTTCATCTGGTAAGTCTAAAATTTGTTCTAATTGTTTAAGTCTCGTATCTATGTCTTTTTTTGGATTATAGGGACCCTTATTTGAAGCAGGTTTTATACATGCACAAAGGGCGTCAAGTTTTTCTTGTTTCGCTATGGGTTGAGCTTTTTTTAACAGTTTTTCATAGCGGGCAAATTTTTGTATTGCTACTTTGTTTTCTGGTCTTTTGCTTACTTCTTTTAAAGAAACGGGTAGTTGCTTCTGTTTAGGCATTTTTTTATCTTGTACAAGAGTTATGCAGCGCCTAAATTCCTCTTTTTTATCTTCTGGTATATCAAATTTATCAAGCATAAACACAATCATTTCTTGAGGAATACTATTCCCTGTTGTATCCGTAGATTGTCTTAAATAACTTAATATTATATCCATATCAGCTTTAGTCAGAGGTATCTGTTTATCCATATCAGCTATACTCAGACGTGTCTTTTTTGTATCTGTTGTTTTTGTATTGGATGTTTCTGTGAGTAGTTCAGTTATAGCATTGATGTTAGTATCGCGTTTTTTTCAGGTAATTTCATAAAAGCAAGCAATGTATCTTTTTTTTCTTTTGTTGTTTGATTTTGTCTTATAATGAGTTTGTTAAATTTTGTATTATCTTTTTTTGTACTACTTTTTGGTAGCTGGTTTCCTCCTTTTGGAAATGGTTCCGTCGGTTTAATTGATGCCATATTTTGATGTTCCCTTTTAAATAGAAAAGTAAACATTATTAAGTCTCATAAAGGATTTTTTGAATTAAGGTATAAAGATGCCAAACACCTACGAAAGAGAAAGTGTGTGTGTGCCAGGCTAACGTAAAGTTCTCAACAAAAACAACAAAAAAAACTCTATAATAAAGAAAAAAAAGATTCGCTAAGCTACAAGATTTAACTAAAAAACTATTCCCTTTAGACCGCATAGGGTTAAGAGAAGTCTGAATTTATTCTTTATTTACAATGGCATTCTTTATGTTTTTTAAGTTTATTTTCAATATAAATTCGAATAATTATTTTTTTTCTGCAGGCAAATTCGATTGTATTATCTAAATTAACTAATAATAATTTTTCCGATATAATTTAGTTTTCATTTTATCCATTTATTAGTTTATATTTTTTTAAACCCCTACTTAACTAAGTTCCTATGTTCACCACTAATGTTTTAGGTTGTTTTACTGTAAAATTAGTTAATGCAAAAAGAGATTAAAATCCATGGTGCTAATGTACACAATCTAAATAAAGTAAATGTAAACATACCACGAAATAAATTTGTTGTAATAACTGGCTTATCTGGTTCGGGCAAGTCATCTCTTGCCTTTGACACGATATATGCAGAAGGCCAACGTCGTTACATGGAATCGCTATCTGCTTATGCAAGGCAATTTTTAGACCAGCTAGATAAACCAGATGTCGAATTAATCGAAGGCTTGTCTCCCGCTATTTCTATTGATCAAAAATCAGGCTCTAAAAACCCACGATCTACCGTTGGAACGGTAACCGAGATTTATGATTATTTTAGGTTGTTATTTTCATCTATTGGCAAACCCATGTGTCCTACATGTAAAACACCTATCGAACAAGTAAGTATTCAAGAAATTGTAGATCGTGTGTCGCACTATAAAAAAGACGATGTATTAATGATTTTGGCTCCATTGGTAGAAAATAGAAAAGGAGAATTTCAAGATTTATTTGACACTTTTTTAAAAAAAGGATTTCGGAGAATTTGGGTTGATGGCAAAATTCACAGATTAGATGAAATTAAAAAACTAAATAAAAAACTAAAACACACCATTCACCTTGTGGTAGACCGCTTAACAAAAACAGTAGAAAATAATTCTAGGCTTTTTGAATCACTCGAAACAGCAAGCACTGAATCTTCTGGCTTAATCCTTATTCAGAATGAAACACAAAACACAGAACACCTGTTTTCAGAAAAACTATCGTGTACAACATGCGATTATTCTATGAAAGAACTATCGGCTAGATTATTTTCGTTTAATTCGCCACTGGGTGCATGTAAGACTTGTAATGGTTTAGGTGAATTTAGAGATTTTGACCCAGATTTATTAGTACTAGATCATTTTAAACCTATAGAAAAATCATTTTGCAAATTACTACAACCACGTACTCGACTAGGCTCTCTTATTAAACAAACTGCAAGCGAATTTGATATTGATTTAACCAAAACCTATCAAGCATTAAACCAAAAAGACATTAATATGTTATTTTATGGAACACCTACTATTGATTTAACCCATTATTCTAGTATGAATTCCAAAATAGAAAACCCGCTTTGGAATGGTATTATTCCCATATTGCGTGACCAGTATAAATATTTATATTCAGAAGGACGCAGATTTTATTATAGATCGTTTATGTCTCCTAGAAAGTGTGCAAGCTGTGATGGATTTCGATTAAATATTGGGGCACGTAACGTATTAATAAATAATTTTGGATTAGCTGATTTTTCTAAAATGCAAATTAAAGATTTATATCAAACTATTACAAAATTAAAGCTCACCAAACAAGAAACCGTGATTGTAAAACAAGTGAAGCGTGAAATTATGAATCGGTTAGGATTTTTAACCAATGTAGGCCTTGGCTATTTAAGTTTAAATAGAAAATCTGCAACACTCTCTGGCGGTGAATTTCAAAGAATCCGACTTGCCACTCAAATAGGTTCTGCACTCACCGGTGTTTTATATGTATTAGATGAACCCTCTATCGGGCTTCATCAAAAAGACAACGAAAAATTAATAGAAACATTAAAATCGTTACGTGATTTAGGTAATACCTTGTTAGTAGTAGAACACGATGATGCGACTATTAAAGAAGCAGATTTTATAATAGAAATTGGGCCTGGTGCTGGCATAAAAGGTGGAAATATAGAGTTTGCAGGAACGCAGGCTCAATTTAAAAAATCAAAATGCCTTACTGCAGACTATATCAACCACAAAAAATGTATAGAAATTCCAAAATACAGGCGTAAACCTAAAAATAAAGGAACTCTTAAATTAATCAACGTTGCAGAAAACAATTTAAAAAATATAAATGTAACTTTTCCTCTAGGAAAATTTATTTGTGTAACTGGCGTTTCTGGCTCTGGAAAAAGCACGCTTATTTATGAAGTATTACACAAAATACTCATGAGACACTTTTTTAGTAGTAAAGAACGCCCAGGAAAATATTCTAAAATTGAAGGAATCGAACATATCGATAAAGTTATTACAATTGATCAAACACCCATTGGACGTACTCCAAGGTCTAACCCCGCCACATATATTGGAGTTTTTACTGCCGTGAGAGAGTTATTTAGCCAATGCCCAGATTCCAAGATTAGAGGCTATAAACCAGGTAGATTTAGCTTTAATGTTAAAGGAGGCAGATGTGAGGCTTGCGAAGGTGATGGTTTGCTTAAAATTGAAATGCATTTTTTATCTGATGTCTATGTAACTTGTGATGTTTGTAAAGGAACGCGATTTAATAATGAAACGTTAGAAGTAAACTATAAACAGTATACCATTTCAGATGTTTTAAATATGACAGTTAATACAGCTTGTGAAGTATTTGAAAATATTCCTTCTATTTATAATAAAATTAAAACGGTTCAAGCTGTAGGTTTAGGCTACATAAAGCTGGGCCAAAGCGCGACAACGTTAAGTGGTGGCGAAGCACAACGCGTAAAACTCGCTAAAGAATTAAGTAAAAAAAGTACTGGAAAAACGATATATTTACTAGACGAGCCAACTAGATCGGAAGAGCGTCGTGTAGGGAA
>CAXBWG010000124.1:0-5015 GCA_963979105.1 uncultured bacterium
GAATTTCGTTGCATTATTTTTACACGTTCTGGCCAGTAATCTAGTTTATCTAAATCAGATAACAACTCTTGAGCATAATCTGTAATTTTTAAATACCATTGTTCAATTTCTCGTTTTTCAACAACAGCACCAGACCGCCACCCTTTTCCATCTATTACTTGCTCGTTAGCTAAAACTGTATTATCTACAGGATCCCAGTTCACCCATCCCTTTTTCTTATACACTAATCCTTTTTCATAAAATGTTAAAAACAACCACTGATTCCATTTATAATAGTCCTCTTGAAATGTAGATAAGCTTCTGGACCAATCATAACCAAGCCCTAAACGTTTAAGTTGTGAAATCATATCTTGAACATTTTGAGCAGTCCAAGATTTAGGATTTATATTATTTTTTATTGCTGCATTTTCAGCAGGCAATCCAAAACTATCAAACCCCATCGGATACAACACATTAAACCCGCTCATTCGTTTAAACCTGGCTAAACTATCTCCTATTACATAATTTCTTACATGGCCCATATGTAGTTTTCCAGAAGGATAAGGAAACATTTCTAACACATAATAGGCGTCTTTTGTTGAATCTTCTTCAGATTTATAAATCTGGTTTTCATCCCATAAATTACAATAATCTTCTTCAAATTCTAGTGGCTTATAATCCATAGTAGTTCTCCAAACAAAAAAGTTCTCTTAGTTTAGCATTATTTCCAAAAAAGATTGAATATAAATTTAATAGTTATATTTAAATACATTAAAAACATGAATAAATCTTGAAATGTAGCTCACAACTATTTAGGATATTATCATGATCACACATAAGCCTGATGTTTGTATAATTGGTAGTGGAATCGCAGGATTAATTGCGGCACTTGAATGTGCCAAATTTTCTAACGTTTTAATTATTACAAAAAACAAGTTAACCGAAAGTAATTCAATGTATGCACAAGGTGGCATTGCAGCTCCAATAAGCATAAAAGATAGCCCTCAAACACATTATGAAGATACCTTAAAGGCAGGCTGTTTTCATAATAATAACGAAACTGTAAAAATAGTTACAAAACATGCAAAATCAGCAATAGATGATTTAATAAATTATGGTGTCCAATTTGATAAAACCAATAATAAATTAGATTTAGTAAAAGAAGGTGCTCATTCAATAGCACGAGTACTGCATTCAAAAGATGTTACAGGATTAGAAATAATGAACTGTTTAATAAAAAAAATAAAAGAGACCAACAATATATCAATATTAGAAAACACCTCTGTTAATGAACTTATAATAGAAAATAATAGCTGTATAGGCTGTTACGCAAATAATTTAGAAACCAACTATACTATTGAATCAAAATTTATGTGCATGACAACAGGCGGAAGTGGCTATTTATTTGAAAAAACATCGAACCCTAAAATAGCAACAGGAGATGGACTTTATTTAGCATACGTAGCTGGATGTAGACTTATAGATTTAGAATTCATTCAATTTCATCCAACAGGGTTTAAGTATTCAGAGTTTAACTATTTTTTAATTTCAGAAGCACTTCGTGGAGAAGGTGCAAAATTAATAAATTCAAACGGATCTTACTTTATGAAAAGCTACCATAAACAAGCTGATTTAGCCCCAAGAGACATAGTTGCTCGGGCAATATATGATCAACTAAATCAAAATAACACTGTATATTTAGATTGTAGATCATTAGAAAGAAACGTTATTAAAAAATTTCCTACAATTACACAAAAAGCTAAAGAAAATAATATAAATCTTTTAGAAGATTTACTCCCCGTAACACCTGTTGTTCATTATATAATGGGTGGCATACTAACAAATTTAAACGCACAAACCGATATAACTAATTTGTATGCTATAGGAGAAGTTGCATGTAACGGTCTTCATGGAGCAAACAGACTTGCATCAAATTCATTATTAGAAGGAATTGTCTTTGCAAAAAATGCAGCAGCTTCAATAAAAAAAGTCATTAAAAAAACGTCTCACACAAAAACTAAGCGAAAACAAATTAATACAGAAACAGTAAACAAAAAATTACGTCAAAAAATTCAAAATTTACTATGGAAAAACTGTGGAATTATTAGAAATACTAGTGATCTTCAAAAAGCTGCTAACGAACTTCGTAAACTATCAAAGCTATCCCCATTTAACAAAACTCCAAAAAACACCCAATGGCTTAAGCTTCCTTATTTATTTATAAATGCAGCACTTCATAGAAAAGAAAATTGCGGAAGTCACTTTATTGGAAATCAAAATAAAAAGGGTAAATACTGGATCACTCAATGTAAATTTAACCAACTACAAACCTATACACAATTTCCTAAAATAAAAGCTTAATTAGTATTTGATATCGACTCATCTGAAGACTTATCTGTAGATTCATCTATTAAAGAGTTCTTTAAATCTTCCGATGTTTCATCAACAAGTATATCTATCGTACTTTTAAGATTTAATCTAGAAACTACATTTTCTTTATAAAAATAATACGAATAAATCATCGACACCGTTAATAACAATGATTGAAATCCCGAAACTACAACATCTTTTAAAATAAATTCAGTAAAATAAAGTGGCATAACAAACAATTGAAACGAATTTATAAAAACAATAAACCAAAACCATTTTATACATAATCTATAATTCTGAAAACAAAACAAAAAAACACCTTTAAGTAATTCAACTGAATATTTTGTAGTTAATACATAAGCAATAGTAGAAAAATACCCAAAAGCAGAAATTGGAATAACAATATACATTCCCCCAAGCAACAATCCAAACATTAATACATTATTTAATGAATTTTGATCACCTCCGGATGATGCAAAATACATTCCAAAAAACACAATAACCATTAATGGTAAATTCACCAAAATACTAAACCGTATTAAATTTGAATTTAACCGTGCTAAAAACAACGACCAAACCTTATAAATATCAAGCTCATTTTTAGATAAATTAACAAGCATTAAAACAAACAAGACCCCAACAAATGTTTGACATATATTTTGAATAAACACAACGCCAAACTCTTTTACACCAAAAGAACTAGGAGTTGAAAACAACGCTTTATTTACTAATGAAAAAAATAACGAATACGCCAAAAATGGAACCCATAAAAAATTATCTTTTTTTAATTTATCTAAACATTTACCTAACATTTTAAACATACCTAATTTCTCCTAGATTTAATCAACAACGTATCATCTATAGGATTATACTTATCTGCAGATTTAATTAATTCATCATGTGTAGACTCCGGAAACGAAATAATTTCTACAAACACCCCCTGGCTTTGCAAATGATATACTAAATGTGTAAAATCGCCATCTCCAGAAACAAGCACAATAACATCTAATTTACTAGCCAGAGTTACAGCATCTATTGCAATTCCCATATCCCAATCTGCTTTAGCAGAACCATCTGCCCGAACACGTAATGGTTTAGATTTTATTTCAAAGCCATTACCCGTTAACATGTCTATAAAACCTGATTGATCAATTTCTGGATTATCAACCACATATGAAATAGCACGAATTAACTGTCTAGATCCAACAGCTTTTTGCATTAATTTTGAAAAATTTAATTTTGCATGCTTAATTTTTTTTGCAGAATAAAACATATTTTGAACATCAACAAAAACACCAACACGTTGATTTGAAAATAGCGAACTTAATTTTTCTAAATCTTGTATATTTTTTTCTTTCATTAGTTACCCCTTTAGTTGATCCAATATAAATTTATAATCAATTTTTTTATATGTAAAATACTCAGCTGCATACATTGCTTGCGCTGCAAGCATTGATACCCCATTTAAAGTTTTAGCACCACGCAAGCGTGATTCCTTTAAAAACAGTGTCTCATTAGGATTATATATAACATCAATACACACTTTATTTGAATTTACCCAATCCATATTATCCAATAATAAACTATCAGAAACACTCATACCTACAGATGTAGTATTTATAATAATATCTGAATCTGCCAATACATCATAAATTGCTGAATCTGCTAATTTAAAGGCATTTATTTCAAGCGAGCTGTTTTCAGCTTGCAAACTGTCTTGTAAAGACACCACCTTATCTGAACTTCGATTAATTAAACTTAAAGATGCAATATTAGTAGAAATTAAACTAAAACCAATAGATTTAGCAGTACCACCAGCCCCTAACACAACAACTTTTTTATTTAATAAATTTAAATTTAAAACATGTTCTAACACATACAAAAACCCAATACCATCTGTGTTATAGCCATAAATCACACCATTATTATTAATAATCGTATTTACAGCACCACATTTGGTTACAAAAGAATCTGGCTTATCTAAATATTCAACTAACGTCTCTTTAAACGGAACCGTAACATTAACCCCTTTTATATTTAACGTTTTCATAGATAAAATAAAGTTTTTAATATTTGCATAATCTATACAAATTGCAGAATACAAACAATTTAACTTATATTTATTAAATATAGCATTATGAATTTTTGGAGATAAAGAATGAGAAATTGGATTTCCTATTACGGCGTAAATATCTGTTTGTGCGTTACTCATAGCGTTATGAGTATAACATTTTCTAAATAATATCTGTATAAATTTTGTTTAAAAAAATCACAAATGTGTGTATAGTTATAAAGTTAATATAAATTTTGTATTAAAAAAAAATTAAAGCATGGTAAAAATCAATGGCAATAAGAAGACGTAAAAAAAAATCTAAAAGATCTCATGACACACAAGCCCCAAAAGAAGATATTCTTGTTGTAAAAGGTGAAGTTGTTGAATGTTTACCTCAAACAAAATTTAAAGTATTACTTGAAACTGGCCAAGAAATCATTGCCTACAACGCCGGACGTTTAAATAAATTTAGAATAAAAATTACCCTAGGTGATAAAGTCGAAGTAGAATTATCTATTTATGATTTAACTAAAGGTAGAATTATTAAACGAGATAAATAAACTAACTAACTAACTAACTAACTAACTAACTAACTAACTAACTAACTAACTAA
>CAXBWG010000125.1:0-4980 GCA_963979105.1 uncultured bacterium
TATTAGAAATAGATACCTTCATTAAACATTTTACTGAAGGTATTATTCGAACATTAGGAACCAATTATGTTACTCCAATAGAAACAAAAAATATATTAAATAAATTAATTAACAAATTAGAACCTAACATACAAAAAAGCTTAAAAAAAACATGGTCATACCCACTTTATAAAATGCAAACTATAACTACACAGCCGCATTTAATGAAATTTATGTTAGCTGCTAGTTTATGCTATAAATTATTAAATTCATTTCAGGAACCCTCTGTCCCTAATTCAAATTACCTTAGTAATTTTACAAATTTATTCCCAACAGAGAATATAATAAAAACAATTATAGATCTTTTCACAGTATTCCCATTATTTCTTCATTTTAACAAACTCCCATTTGCCGTAAAAGAATTTCAATTAAATAAAGCCTCATATAATTTAGGAACATCTAGTTTTGTGAAAACAGTTGAAAACAAAATAAAACAAAACCCTATACAAACACTATTGAATTTTTTAATTATAACGAGTTTAGCAATTTGCAACACATACAAGCAAAATAGTGTTCAAGCCAGTATAAAGTCTTTATATCTAATTCATCTTATTTTAAACGAATCTCTAAAACAAAAATGGACAGCATTATCTTATAACATCTTTCAAGTACCTATGATGCCATATACAACAGATACAGATACCTGGATAGAAGAAACAAAACGAGAACAAAGAGCCCTTCCATCTTTAACTATCTTTGGCAAACTCACCTTAGACGATGAATTAAATTTATTTACAGCGACAACCGAATTGAGTTCTTTACTAACTGATTACCTAGCAAATATAGGAGACTTATCAAAATCATTCTCCCTTATCAAAGGTTCTAATTTATTCGAAAAACTTTTAGAATGGAATTCAAATAAATCATCTTATAATCAAGAAACAAAAAAATTAAGAAAACTAACACAAATATATTATGTAAACCAACTTATAAAATCAGAAAAAGATAACGTTTTTAATCGCTTAGAAAAAAGCACAGATACTATTACCCTTAAATTAAGATATTTTCTTCAAACATTTAAAGACAAATATCCAAACACAAAACGAAATGAAAAAATAATAAAAATAATCACAGAAATTTTAGAATATGATTCAGAAAAAAATCAAAGTGAACCACATAAATACAATCTACTATCTCAAATTAAAAAATTAGACACATCAACTATAGAAGAACTCAAAACAACTAAAGATATCTGTAAAAAAATTATAACAAAAACAATATTAAATGGTTATATTGATGAAGACATAGACGAAGCAATAGATATACTAAAAAAGGTAATAACATTATTCAATCCAATTCCAAACCCAGCTTTATTTTCTATTACAATGTCAGAAAAATTTCAAATAGAAAGTACTGAAGTTCAAAGATGGCTTTATGACATGGATAAACAAAATACAACAAAAACTAAATTAAATCGTCGTTTAAACAAATTAATTTATGTTGATGAAGTAAGATCTATTTCTCATAACTTCTTTGCAGCACTTATTAAATCAGGTGATGAACAAATTAAAAATCGACACTTATCATTAGAATCAGAAAATTTACAAACATATCCAAATTATATATTATTAGACACCTGCAAAGCACACCTAACAAGTATTTTAAGAGCAAAAAAATTCATCGAAAACTTTAAAATAAAAACTTCTCCCACAGAAGATGATTTAAACCAAGAATTTGATATAAAACTAAAACAAGAAATACAAAAAATATTAGAAGAAATACAACCACAAAAAAGTAAATGGCGTAATAAGTATAAAGATTCATTCTTACACCGCCTGATAGATTTACTAATATCCTTGCAGGAAACAATTAAGCAAACCGAAACTTTAAATGAAAAAATAACAAAAACAAACTATCTTTTAGGATGTTTATTTGAAGGCCTTCTTCATCTAAATTTTTTTAAAACATTATATCAAAAACATTCAATTGACTGGGATGAATTTTGGACAAGATTACAAGAAAAAGACATCTTATCATTCCGCGAAACTATAGAAATACAACCAGATTTTGAAGAAAAAATAGATGACTTATTCAAAGAATTCGACATAAAATTAAAAGTCAAATCCACTGAACTTAAAGACTTAGAAATGGAATTCCTTCTAACACCAGAATTAAAAAGTTCAGTTGATTACGTAACAGAACTTAAAGAAATAATGGATAATAAAGAAAAATTATTAAAAGAAAAATCAAACCTTACAAACCTAATTGCCATAAAAAATAAACTAATTTCTATATTTCACATTTTTTTTTCTAGTCAAAACATTATTTTAGCTGTAAAGATTGAAGATCTTCTAGCAATACCAATAAAGGCTCATGATAAAAAAAGAAGTCCGCAAGAAGCCCTAAAAACAGCCCTTTCATTTATTAACGAGCTAACCATAAAAGACGTAATAAACCCAAGATATAAAGTAAATACTAAAAATTATTTAAAAAACAAAAACGAGCTCCAAAAAGAAACTTCTCTCACCCAAAATATACAAACAAAATTATGTCTAGATATTGAAATAAGCATTGAAGAACTTAAAGAAAATTTACAAAAAAAAGAAAATTTACCAAAAAAAGAAAAAGATAAAGAACTGAAAAATCTCTTAGAATTACTACAAGAAAAAAAGGTTATTCAAATAGCTCATTTGGAAATTAACAATGAAATTGAATTAAAACAAGGATTACAAAAGTTATTATATAAAATAAATCCAGTCTCAATAAAAGACAATCATTATGAAAAATCCCGTGAAGAGGAACCATTAACTAATGCATATTCCATATTCAATTTATTTAATAAAGAAAAAAACCCATTCTCTTTTAAAGAAAATCTAAATAGACGCTTTATTTTAGAAAACTTAAAACACCTTCACCACGAATTATTTGGAATAAAAGCGGGTTTATTCAAAGGACTAATTTTAGCAGTAACAGAAACATCATCAGCTGCGTTATTAGCGACTGGATTAATACCAATAAAAGATCAACTAAACCTAATTCAATCAAGCTATAACAAACTATTTAATAAAATACACTTACTAGATAAAACACACCTAGAAAGCTTAATTCAATCATTAGAAAGCTATTACACTTCTCATTTAGAAATACAAGAAGAAGAAATCAAACAAGAAGAAGAAGGTACTGATGATTATATGCGTATATTAGAGACTATAGGACACTATGAATTAACACTCAAATTTTTAAAATACACACAAATTGTATTCAAAGATTTCTTTTCCAAAAAAAATAAAATATCTAAATATTTCACTTTAATAACATTTTTAAATAACATAAACAATTTTAAAAAAATATCAGAATTAATAGATATTCAAAATGAAAAAAGGTTGGAATTAATTTCAAACGACATAAAAGAAAAATTTAAAGAATTAAAAGAAATTAAAAACCCACTAGAAATAGGTATAGAATCTTTTTTTAATTTAAAATTAAAGGATAATGAGAAAAGTACCGAAATACTTCTTAATATAAAAAACTCAAAAAAAATGCTACATCAATATTATCTTCAATCATTCAACTTCGCTAAAGCAAGAATAAATTATATACTAACTGAATGGATTTTTAACCAAATACAATTAGTTCCAGCTCCATTTATTTGCGAATTATTTTCACACCAAAGCGCAGTGCCTGTAATAGGGCATACTCATTGGAGTGAATTAAAACCACTGGGGCAAGAAATAGCTAGAGTAAACTATGAACACAATCATTCTCCAAAAAGCTTTAATCCATATCGATATTCAGATGCTAGTCCACTCACATTTCAAACAAAAATAGCAGCATTTGGGAAAGCTGCAACAAAGCCTCTATATCTACCCAAATCACTGCATGAAATTATGCTAAAAAAAGCAAAATCAATAATTCCGTTAAATTTACAAAAATTTCTACAACAAAAAAAAGGGACCACAATGAAAGCTGACCGTGCATGTGTCGGATTTGCAATACCATACAACGAAATCAATCGAATATTTACAACAAATATACTCACAGGAAAATTAAATACTCTTGATTCAGATTCTTATACCCCAACATTTGAAAAAGATCCAAATCCAATTTACAGTAAAGAAACCCTTGCAAATACAAGAGAAGGCACCTTAATAATTCAAAATATTTTAGAAATAGATACAATACGATTAAACCCAATTAAAGATGAAATAGAAATTCTTATTTATACAAACCCAAAAGCACTTTCAGAGTTAACTTTAACATTAAAATTAAAAGAACTTAATCTCGATTACGATACAACATACACACTATTAACATTTCTAAATCAACTTCCTTTTTTAAAAGAAATGTCTTTCGAAACAGAAAAAAATAAAATCGATTATATTAATGACCTAACCCTTAAAGAAATCGCACAAAAAATAAGGGAAAGATATTAATAAACAAAATGAAGAAGGCCGAACACCTGTTTATTATGAAGCAGAAAACGGCAATGTTGAACAAATAAGAGTCTTGGAACATCTTGGAGCGAATGTTAATACGCCAGATAAAAAAGGATGTACGCCTGTTTTTATTGCAACATACAAGGGCCATGCTGATGCAATAAAGGCCTTAGCTCAACTGAGAGCGAATGTTTATACGCCAAATAAGAATGGAGTTACCCCTATTTGTGTGGCAAAACTAAATGACCATGCTGATGTAATTCAAGTGTTAGAACAGTACGAGGAACAAGAAAAAAAGGTTACCCCTACACCCCCCATTCCAAAAGAGGATCCTTCCGAAAAAACAGAAACATTTGAACAGAAATTAAAGCGAATCACGACATTGACTGATAAAACTAGATCAGAGATATTACGTGTATATAATAATGATCCAACACTTACGGAACTGAATCTTTGGGAGTCCAAAATCGGAGACGAGGGAGGAAGGGCCATAGCTAGTGCGTTAGCAACCAACAGCACACTGACGACACTGCATCTTGGTGGTAACAACATCGAAGCCGAGGGA
>CAXBWG010000126.1:0-4976 GCA_963979105.1 uncultured bacterium
AATTTAAATACGGCGAAAACTGCTCCTTCTAAATCATCAGGCTCATTCTCTATTCCAACAATGCCTGTTGAGCAAGTAAATACAGATGTTCCTGCTGAGGTGGTTAGTAATAATATTAGTGTAGTTTCTGAAGATTTTACGTTTGAGCTATGTCAGTCTAAATGGGCTGGGTTTTTAATAAAGTTAAAGTCAATGCACACTGGATTGTTTACGATATTACGTCAATCACAGGTTATGAATTTAGATAAACATTGTTTAGAAATCAAATTGTTTCAGCCGGTTCAGTTTTTTGTTGATAAATTAACCGAACAAACCTATAAAGGGTTATTAGAAACGTTTCTTTTTGAATTTTATGGATCTAAATTAATGTTTAAGGTTTATGATATTAGTGTGGGTTCTACTGAAAATGTAGTAGATCAATTGAGTGGTGATATTTCTTCTATAAATTTAGATTCACCTGCTTCAACTCAACCTGTTCAATCTGCTTCAAAAAAATCTCAAGATGAATTATCTTTAAATCAAATAATTTCTTTATTTGAAGGAAAGGTTTTATAAGGTTTTTTTTAAATATTTTTACTAAATAGTTAATTTTGTGTAAACTGTAGCTAAAAGAAAGTTCGTGGAGGCGTTTTATATGTTTAACCAGTTAAAAGAAATGGGGAATTTGGCAAAAAAAGCTAAAGAAATGAAAGATAAAATGAAAAAAATTCAATCTGAATTAAAAACACTTAAAGTTGAGTCTACTGAAGGTGGTATTACGGTTGTTATGACTGGAGAAATGGATTGTGTTGGTGTACAACTTGAAGATTCTTTAATAGCTGGATCTAAAGATAAATTAGAAAAAAACTTAGTTAAAGCATTTAATTCTGCATCTCAAAAAGCTAAAAAACTTGCATCTTCAAAATTATCTGTTGTATCTCAAGGATTAAATATTCCTGGGTTATAGGTGAATCCATTAACGTCGTTAATTAATAATTTAAAAAAGCTTCCTGGAGTAGGTGATAAATCTGCTCAACGGATAGCTTTTTATATTTTAGGAATGCCAGAAAAAGAAGTTGATTCTATAGCTTCATCTATGCAAAATTCCCGAAAATTAATTTCTTATTGTCAAACATGTTTTAATATTACTTTGAAGTCAACTTGTTATATATGTAATGATGAAAAGCGTATTTCTGATAATATTTGTATTGTTGCAGAGCCTAAAGATGTATTTGCTATTGAAAAGACAGGGGCCTACCTTGGAAAGTATCATGTGTTAGGAGGGTTAATCTCACCTTTAGATGGCATTCAGCCTGAATCATTGCGAATTAAAGAATTAATTTTTCGGCTTAAACAAGGTGCGTTTAAAGAAGTGTTTTTTGCAATTAACCCAACAGTTGAAGGCGATTCTACGGTTATGTATTTGTCGTCTATTTTATCTCCTTTAAGTTTGAATTTAACAAAATTAGCGTTTGGGCTACCTATGGGATCAGACATTGATTATGTGGATGAAATTACGTTAACTAAGCTATTTCTTTGCGACGGGCAATTGAAAAATAGTATTTTCAACTTAAACTTAATCTTTATTTAATAAATTTAAAATATAATTTAGTTATTGTTTTTTATTATGAAGAAAAATCTTTCTATTTGTATTAATTTGAAAATATATTCTGAGATTCATTTAGTGGATACATTGAATAACAGTTTATTTAATTGTAGTTTAAAAAGAAAAAGTAATTTTAAATTAAAGGATTTGTTAGGTGTTTCAAATAGTTATAATCCTATTACACGAATAGTTAATGTTTTAAGTTTATTGATTGTATCGCCAGTTGTTTCTAATACTCAGTTTAAGTTCTTCTTGGATGTTTCTAAAACTATGTTAGATTTATTTTTAGATCAACATGAAAAAGATCCGTGGAAATATTCGTCTCATGATTTTACCCATAGTTGTAGAACTCAGGATATTTTTAAGTCCTTATTTGATAGTGTTAAACCATTTAGAGTTGGATTGAATTTGTTTTTTAAAAAAAAATATTTTGCTAATTTTTCTACTACGGAGGGTTCTAGTGCACAACGCATATCTAGGTTTTGTATAGAAATTATTTGTTTATTGCATGATATTGGATATCCTGCTCAACAAGATTTAGGATTTCAAAAAAGCAATCATACTATTGAGGGGATGAGATTAATTGAAGATTCTTTGCAAGGAAATATGAAAAAGCTATTTTTTTCTTTGGGGCTTTCTGATTTTCAAAGTAATTTTTTATTGACTGAAATTAAGCAAAGTGTTCTTTTTCATGGCGCAGATAAAATTGAAGACTCTAGTAGTTTTACGCATGAGCTTGATTGTGGATGTGGGTCTATGTGGGTTCAAAAAAAAGATGTTAAAGGGCTTTTGGAAATGCCCTTTTTTTTAAAACGGTTTTCACTTAAACCATCAGATACTGCTAAAGATGTAAGGTATGCTGATGTTTTTGAGTTAAATGATAATAAATTAGGTATTCAATTTGAGTCTGTAGATTTGCTTTTTTCACCACTTAAGGCTAGTATTCGTTTTTGTGATAACTTAGATACAACTCGTTATAGATTAAAGCCCGATCAGTTGAGTTTTGCTCAAGATGCACTTTTTCAAATTAAACAAAAATTTTCAGGTTTAGATTCTACTATTATTTTAGAGTCTAAAGAAAATTCTAATAACTCAATTACATCATTATATGATTTAGATTGTCCTGTTGCTGATTATGAAATAAAACAATTAAAGTATTTTTTAGGGTTACTTCCGATAGAATCTATTACATTTAAGTATTTAGAAAAAATAGAATCGTTGGTTGTTATATTTAATTTTAATAAAGAGTATCTTAGATTGGGTTTAATTACGGTTTTAGATGAACAAAAAGACTCGGTTTGCTTAGTAGATTTTTATTATAATCGTATAAAAGATAGTTTTAGTTCGATTACATTTAATAATAACCTTATATTATTTGAAAAAAAGATAGAATCTAATTAATCTAGTAGATGTTCTAATCCGTAAATGAGTCCCTTTTTTTCAGAAGCAGCTTTCACAGCTAAGATTAAACCTGGCATAAATGCATCTCGTGAAATTGTTTCATGTTTAATTGTCATGCTTTGTCCTAAAGCACCAAATATTATATCTTGATTCGCAACTACCCCTGGTATTCGGATTGAATGGATTGGAATATTGTTTTTGTTAGCACCACGTGCGCCTTTTATAAGTTCGTCTTCTTTTAGAGGTATTGAGTTTATCTCTGGAACGGACTTGGAAATTAATTCAGCTGTTTTGATTGCTGTTCCAGATGGGGCATCTGCTTTTTTATCATGATGATATTCAATGATCTCGCATCTATCAAAAAATTTAGCTGCTTGAGTAGCAAAGCGCATCATCAAAATTGCACCTATTGCAAAGTTTGGACATACAATAACTGATTTGTTTTGTTCTTTAGCGAGATTATCACATAGCGTTAGTTGTTCTTGGGATAAGCCTGTTGTGCCTACTACAGCATGAGACTTGTTTTTTAGTATTGTTTGGACATTTTCAAATACACAGGATGGGTGGGTTAAATCTATGGTGACATCAACTGATTTGTTTTTTAGAATAGTTTTTAAACAATCGTCTTTATCAAGAGTGGCAATTAGGTTTAGGCTGGGATCGCTTTGAACTGCCTTTACAGCAGCTTGGCCCATATTACCTTTAGATCCATTAATAATTATCTTTGTCATTTTAGTTCTTTTATATGTTCAGATAATACTGTTAATGTGTTTTTGTGTACAGTATCGATGCCGTTATTTGCATTTATTTTAATAAACCGGTTAGGCTCTTGTTTAGCTAATAGATGGTAATGATTAAATATTCGATTATGAAATGCAATATCTTCATCTTCAAATCGATCTAGCTTTGCTCTGTTTTTGGCTCTTTCTAGGCCAACAGATACAGGGCAATCATAAAGTAGGGTTAAGTGTGGATTTAATTCTGTAAGATTATTTAAAGGTAAAATTAAGTCTTTGTTTAATTGTCTTCCTGCTAGTTGATAGGCTAGGGTAGAATCTTTATACCGATCACATAATACAATTTTATTTTCTTTTAAAGCTGGTTTTATAACAGTTTCGACATGTTCTAATCTATCTGCTATAAATAATAAAACTTCGGTATAGGTGTGTTTAAATGATGTTTTTGGATCTAATAGCCACTGACGTATTGTTTTGCCTAAATGAGTTCCGCCTGGTTCTTTTGTTAGTATAAATGGGATGTTTTTTTGTGTAAAAATATCTGCACATAGCTGCAATTGCGTTGACTTTCCAGACCCTTCTATTCCTTCAAATGTAATAAACATAAACGCTACATCCTTGGATAAATTCGAAGTCGTCTATTTTGATCTTCACCAACACTCATTGAGTTTAATCCAAATTCGTGAGCTATTTGATGTTGCAGTCGTCGCAGATAGGCTTCTCTTGGAGATAATTCAACAAAACGAGACTCATTTAATACTTTTTTACAGGCTAGTGTAGCTTCTTTTAAGGCTTCTTCTTCGATCATATCGTCTGAAATATTAAGTTTAAAATAGGTTTTAAGAAATTTTCTAATATCTGCATTTTCTTGCGATGCAATAATATGCAGTGGAAGACTGTGTGTTTTAGATAGTTGTTTTACTTTTGCTTTTGGGCCAGCTTTTGATTGAATGGTTAGTATGAAGTCTGCATTTCTAATTTCTGTAGCTACTTTTAAGGGAAGTTGTAATGATTCTATAAATACTTTTAATCTACTTAAGTTCATTCCATAAGGAAATACTGAAACGGTTTCTTCTTGCATGGTAGGTTGTACCGTTGCTTGATACGTTTTACTGATGGGCTCAATCTCTAATTGACCTTCTGCATTTCGTTTTCTGATTTCAGGGTCTATTGGGTCAGATTGTAATAGTGCATCAATGTAGGTTGCGACTGGATTGTAAATAGCAAAAAGGTCTCGTGCACGTAATTCTATA
>CAXBWG010000127.1:0-4922 GCA_963979105.1 uncultured bacterium
CAATTGGATCAGAATATAAAGGTAAACGTGCTGGAAGTATTGGAGATTTAGGTTGTTTTTCCTTTTTTCCTAGTAAAAATTTAGGTGCTTGTGGTGATGGAGGTATTGTTACTACAAATGATGAGGCTTTAGCTGAAAAGTGTCGTGTTATGCGAGTTCATGGTTCTAAACCAAAATATCATCATCATGTTATTGGTGGTAATTTTCGACTTGATCCATTGCAAGCGGCTATTTTGCTAGTTAAGTTACCTTATTTAGAAGGGCAACATGAAGGTAGAATAAAAAATGCTCAATTTTATAATGAACAGTTAAATTCAAATTTTATTACCCCAGTAATTGGTGATTCATTAGGCAGTAATTCTCGTATGATTTATAACCAATATACATTTAGAGTTCAAAATAGAACAGAGTTACAAGGTTACTTAAAAGACTTTACTATTGGGAATATGGTATATTATCCAGTTCCGTTACACTTGCAAAAATGCTTTGAAGATTTGGGTTATAAAGAAGGGGATTGTCTTGAGTCTGAAAAGGCTGCTCAGGAGGTTTTATCTGTACCTATATATCCTGAATTAACAAAAGAACAGCTTCATTATATTGTTGATGTTTTAAATTCTTTTTGAATTAAGTTCTAGTTAAGCTTTTTCTGATTAGAATAAAAAGTGATGATAATGTTGAGCTGACAATAAACGCGAGTACAATATTAAGTTTCAAGTTTGGTTTTGAGTGATTTAGTGCAAATTTTGGTGGATCAATAATGGTTAAAAACTTTTTTTCTGCAGAAATTTCTAAAGCTGAGTTGAATTTTTCTAATAATTTTAAGTAGCTATTTAAAATTTGTTGGGATTGTTCAGCGGAGCTTGATAAGTAGGATAGTTTTACTAAACCCTCTTTAGATTTAGTAATTGTAACATTTGATTCTAATTCAAGTAGGTTTATTGTGTAATTAATAATATGTTCAGGTCAATTAATTCATTTTTGTTTGTTGATGGCTTTTTGTATTTCTTTGTCAAATTTGTTTTGATATTCTTTGGCTATTTCTTTCTTAATGCTGTTACTTTTTAGTAAACTATTGACAATGTTATTTAAATTAGAATTTGTATTCATGCCTAGCATACCTGCATAGCTAGACAAACTTGAAGCGTTACTATCTTCATTTATGTGAAATGTAGTATATGATTCATATAGTTTTGTTGAATTTGTTGAAACGATTGTTGTAAGTAAAACAGTTATAAAACATGTAAGAAATATTTTAAATTTATTACACCAAAGTATTTTGAAAACTTCAATTAGATCTATTTCATAATCATTATTTGGATTGTTTTCTTTTGAATTCATCATTAAATCATAAACTATGATCAAATAGTTTGTATAGTGGATTTTTAAATTTACTCTCTTTTATAATCATCCTCAACCCAAAAAATATCATTTTTTCTAAGATAAGATCAGTATTGAAGGCGATATCATCCCAAGTTGATATCCATTATGTTTGTGACATGTGATTATGGCCCAATTACTAAAACTTTCCCAAATACCACTCAACCGTCTTAACAATACCACTCTCAAAGTCTTCATCGGCCTTCCAGCCTAACTCTGATTCAATTTTACTTGCATCAATTGCATAACGCCTATCATGCCCAGCACGATCTTCGACAAAGGTTATAAACTCTTTATACGATTTTTTATGCGGAACTTTCTGATCTAAAATAGTACAAATCCGATCAACAATTTGTAAATTAGTACGCTCGTTTCGACCCCCAATATTATACATATGTCCTTGTTTACCAGTATGATATACCAAATCAATCCCCTTACAATGATCTAGCACATATAACCAATCACGAACATTTTTACCATCGCCATAAATTGGGATGGGTTCATGACCTAATGCTTTTCGAATAATAGTAGGAATTAATTTTTCATCATGTTGTTTAGGGCCATAATTATTTGAGCAATTTGTAATAACGGTGTTGAGCCCATAAGTTTCGTTGTAAGAGCGTACAATCATATCGCTTGATGCTTTTGACGCGCTGTATGGAGAATTAGGTGCATAAGGCGTGGTTTCTGTAAAAAGTCCCGTATCACCTAAGCTACCATACACTTCGTCGGTTGAAATATGATGAAATCTACAATCTTGGTAATTTTTTTTGTAAGTAAATGGCTTGTCCATCCAATATTTATAGGCAACATCTAATAAGCTAAATGTGCCCATCACATTTGTTTGAATAAAAACACCAGGATTTGTTATTGAATTATCAACATGAGATTCAGCCGCAAAATGAATAACACCTCGAATATCGTAGTCTTTAAAAATAGAGTCTACAAGAGCTCTGTCACAAATATCTCCTTTTATAAACCTATAACGTGATGTATCTGTAATATCGTTTAAGTTTTCAGTATTTCCAGCATAAGTAAGAGCATCTAAATTAATTAGATTATAATGAGGATATTTGTTTAAAAAATATGATACAAAGTTAGACCCAATAAAGCCACAGCAGCCAGTAACTAAAATATGTTGTTGTTTTGAACTCAAAAAAATACTCCTATATGTAAAGATTTTTAAATACTAATGCTAATTTTACTGTATTAGATTAGCTGCTTCAATTAAGTGTTTAATTAAGGTCACTTAAGTTAATGTTTTAAATGCAGGCTGAACCCTATCTTTTTTAGATAATTGAAGTTCATCAGTGCCCAATTTCCAATCAATTGCCAAATCAGGATCATTATAAGCAATACCACGGTCGTGATCTGGTGCATAATAATTATCTACTTTATAGCTAAAAATAGTATTATTTTCTAATACTACATAACCATGTAAAAATCCTTTTGGTATAAGTAATTGGCGTTTGTTGTGAGCAGATAATTCAATACTTATATGCTTGCCAAAAGTTGGAGAGTTTTTTCTAATATCTACAGCAACATCTAAAACTTTTCCTGAAATCACACGAACAAGTTTTGTTTGTTCAAATGGAGGAAGTTGGTAATGAAGGCCACGTAACACACCTTTATTTGATTTTGATTCGTTATCTTGGCAAAAATTTAGTTTGGTACCCAAAAATTCTTCTAGTTTATCTTGGCGAAATGTTTCAAGAAAATATCCTCTGTCATCGCCATGAATAGTGGGCTCGCAAACAATAACATCAGGAATCTCTGATCGAATAAACTTCATCGTTTAACAGATACGTTTTGAGAGGCTCGTTTAATTAAATATTTTCCATAATTATTTTTCTTTAAGGGTTCAGCAAGTTCAAGTAATTCTTGTTGAGAAATATAGCCCATTTCATAAGCAATTTCTTCGATACAGGCAATTTTCAAGCCTTGTCTGTGTTGAATAGTTTCTATAAAGTTACTAGCTTCTAATAACGATTCATGAGTACCTGTATCTAGCCACGCATAACCACGTCCCATTAACTCAACTTTAAGTCGGTTTTCATGTAAATAAAGCTCATTTAGAGTTGTGATTTCGAGTTCTCCACGAGCACTAGGTTTAATTGTTTTAGCTTTTTGAATAACATCATTGGGGTAAAAGTATAGACCCACAACTGCATAATTAGATTTAGGTGATGTCGGCTTTTCTTCTAATGATGTTACATTTCCCTGATCATCAAAACCTGCAACCCCATAACGTTCGGGGTCATTTACATAGTAGCCAAAAATAGTAACTTTATTTTCTTGTTTTACAGTAGTTACTGATTTTCTTAATAACTCAGGTATAGCGTGGCCATAAAATATATTATCGCCTAATACCAAACACACATCGTCGTTTCCTATAAAATCTTCACCAATTAAAAATGCTTCTGCTAATCCATCAGGATTAGGTTGCACTTTATAGGTAAATGTCATGCCATAATTATTGCCATTGCCTAATAACGTTTCAAAATGAGCTAAATCTTGTGGTGTGGAAATAATTAATACATCTTTAATGCCAGCAAGCATTAACATAGAAAGCGGGTAATAAATCATTGGTTTATCATAAACAGGTAAAAGTTGTTTGTTTACAACTTTCGTTAATGGATAATTTCGGGTGCCAGATCCTCCAGCTAAAATAATTCCTTTCATAGGTGTACTCATAATAATAATTTCTATTTATTTAAGCAAAATAATTGCATAGAAATTAAAATAAGGGAACTAAATTAGTTTTTTTTTTAATTAATGATTGTAACTTTGTATTTACAAGAACTAAATTACTAAAGTAATATAGCAAAAAAAAAATGAACTTTTTATTGTAAGGAGAATAAATAATGACATTTAAATTTACATCAGAATCAGTTTCCGAAGGACATCCAGATAAATTATGTGATCAAATTTCAGATGCAATATTAGATGCTTATTTAGCAAAAGATCCTAACTCACGTGTTGCAATTGAAACATTTGCTTCTAAAGATTTATTAATTGTAGCTGGAGAAGTTCGCTCGAGTGCTAACTTAGATTTAGAACAAATTGCCCGACAAAAAGCGATTGAAATTGGCTACGATGCTCCTGAAAAAGGTTTAGATGGTGCTAATTGTAGGTTTCAGCAAAATGTACAAGAACAATCTCCTGATATTGCTCAAGGTGTAGATACTGGTGCCGGAAAATACAAAAAACAAGGTGCTGGAGACCAAGGAATTATGTTTGGTTATGCATGTAAACAAACAGAATCGTTAATGCCGTTACCAATTCAGTTATCTCATGAACTAATGCAAAAAATACAAGAGTTACGTCATAACAATACATTAAGTTATTTGAGGCCAGATGCGAAATCGCAAGTAACTGTGCATTATGAAAATAATGTTGCTAAATATGTAGACACTGTGGTTATTTCTACTCAACATTCACCAGATATAAATGCAACGGTTCTAGAACAAGATATTATTAATCTTGTAATTAAACCAATTATTCCAGAGAATTTGTTAAGTAATCAAACACGTTATTTAATAAAT
>CAXBWG010000128.1:0-4843 GCA_963979105.1 uncultured bacterium
GCATCTCTTAAATCAGAAAGCCTAGAGTTTGTACAAGACCCTACAAAAACAACATCAATCGGCTGCCCCTTAATAGGCGCATTAGCTTTTAACTTCATATGAGCCAGAGCATCTTCAATCAACGTTCGTTCATTACCCTGAAAATTTTCTGGATCTGGAATTAATTCATTAATACCAACAGATTGTCCTGGCGTAATTCCCCATGTAACCATTGGTGTTATGTCAGATCCATTAATTGTTACAACATCATCAAAAACAGAAGTTTCATCAGAAGATATAGAACTCCAATATTTCAAACACTTATCCCACTTTTCTCCCTTTGGTGCAAATTCTCTATTTTTCACATAATCAAATGTAGTTTGATCTGGATTTACATATCCAATACGAGCACCGCCTTCGATACTCATATTACATACTGTCATTCGCTCATCCATACTCATTGCATTAAACACAGAACCTGCATACTCATAAGCATGACCAATTCCGCCTTTAACACCTAATACATTTATAATTTTAAGCGCAACATCTTTTGCAGAAACCCCTGGCTTTAAAACACCTGTTACATTAATTTGGCGAACTTTTAATGGCGTTAATGCTAATGTCTGAGTCTCTAATACCAAAGCCACCTCAGACGTACCGATTCCAAATCCCAAAGACCCAAAGGCACCATGTGTAGATGTGTGACTATCGCCACACGCAATTGTCATTCCAGGTTGAGTTAACCCTAATTCCGGACCTACAACATGAACAATTCCCTGCTTACCAGTTTTTGAATTAAAAAACGTAATATCGTGTTGTTTAACGTTATATTCTAATGTAGATAACATAAGCTCAGCTTGGTGATCAGAAAAAGGACGTTCAAATTGATTCTGAGTCGGAATAATATGATCCATAGTTGCAAATGTTCTGTGTGGAAAACTAACAGATACATTACGATCATGTAACGATGCAAACGCCTGTGGTGTTGTTACCTCATGAATTAAATGAAGCCCAATAAAAAGCTGATCTTGCCCCGTTGGTAACGTTGCAACTTTATGCAAATTCCATACTTTATTATAAAGTGTATTAGTCGCCATATTAATAATCGTAAAAAGTCACTACAGTAATGTCAATATTAATATAATTAAATAAAACATTATTTTTTACATATAACACTAAATAATTCACTAAAATTCACCTAAACAATTTAACCCGAATAATTATTTATAAGATAAAAACAAACTCCCTCCTAAATACCTACTCATTTCATAACACTCCACATAGAAACAAAAAAACAACATAATCGTTGAAGAAGTATAAAAAAAACCTTAAACTTGACATATATGACATCAACTACGACCTTAGATATACGATCTATAAAAGAAATACTTCCCCATAGATACCCGGCATTATTATTAGATAAAGTTCTGCAAATAGACCCAAGAAAATATATTGTAGGCATTAAAAATGTCACAATAAACGAACCTATTTTTCAAGGACATTTCGACGATGCCCCTATTTTACCAGGAGTTTTAATTTTAGAATCATTATTACAAACAGGTGCCACACTGTTTTTACAAGACCCCGAATATTATGGTCGTTATGCATTTTTTGCATCTATTAAAGAAGCTGAATTTCTTCAAAAAGTTATTCCAGGAGATCAACTTCGACTAGAAATGGAAGTAACTAAAATTTCTAAAAATATAATTACAATGAAAGGCCAAGCTTTGGTAGAAGGTGAAGTTGTATGTAGTGGAATATTTAGTTTTAATTTATCTCAACGACCCTCTAAACCACAAATTCATGCAACTGCGTCTGTACATCACACAGCTGTACTTGGAAAAAATGTAATAATTGGAGCCAATACAATTGTAGGTGAACATGTACATATTGGAGACAATACAACCTTAGAGGCCAATTGTTTTATAGAGAAATGGACTCGTATTGGAGAAGCCTGCAATGTTCACTTTGGCTGTGTAATTGGTTCAAAAGCACAAGACATGAAATATGCAGGGGAAAAATCTTGGGTAACCATTGGAAACAATAACGAAATTCGAGAATACGTTACTATAAATCGTGCCACTGGTGAAAATGAAATTACATCAATCGGATCTGATAATATCTTTTTAACCCATGTTCATATTGCTCACAACTGCAAACTTGGAAACAATATAATTATTGCAAATACTACAAATCTTGGCGGCCATAGCATAGTCGAAGACAAGGCGGTAATAGGTGGCATGACAGGAATTCATCAATTTGTACGAATAGGCGCACAAGCAATGGTAGGTGCTTATACTCGACTTCCTCAAGATGTACCTCCATTTACAATTTGCGAAGGAAACCCTGCACTTATTCGTGGCTTAAATTCTATTGGTTTAAAACGAAATGGCGCATCAAAAGAATCTATTAGCGAAATTAAAGAAGTATTTAATTTAGTCTATAAATCTACAATTACAACAGCAACACTAGTAAAACAATTTGAAAATCATACTTATAAATCAGATCAAGCAAAACAATTTATCAAATTTTTCACAGCAGAATCTAAACGAGGAATTTCTAAAAAACAAATTTCTAAATCATCAACGTGAATATTTTAATTATTGCAGGCGAAATTTCTGGTGATTTATATGCATCATATTTGGCAGCTGAACTAAAAAAACAAAAAAATTGTACATTATTTGCAATTGGTGGCGAAAAATTAAATGAAACCTGCGACCATCTCATTTTCGAATCTACTCATGACCATGGTATTGGAATAGAAACTAAATTTACAAAACGAAACTACAAAAAAAAATTATTAAACTGTATTAAATCATTACTAAGTTCACGCTCTATAACAAAAATAATTATAGTCGATTTTCAACATTACAACGATTTAATTGCCAAATTAATTCCTAAAGAAATTCCTATCTATACTTTCATTACACCTAACTTCTGGATGTGGAAATCCATGTCACAGGCAAAAAAAGTAACAACCTACTCAACAAAAATTTTCAATATATTCGAACAAGAACATGCCTTTTATAAACCATTATCAAAAAGTTGTTACTATTTTGGACATCCATTAACCGAAATACTAGATACAACACCAATAAACGCCCCCACAACACCTCCGCAAATAACACTTCTTCCAGGATCTAGGCCCCAAGAATTTAAACTTTATTTTTTAACAATGCTAAACACCCTACTAAAACTTCAACATTCCGCCTCTGCATTCACCTTAGTTATTTGCGTAAGTTCAAAACAATATTTAAACATAATTGAATCCTATCTAAAAAAATTTCCCAAACTAAACTATTCACTCTCTTATAATGTAACTACAACAGAAATTAAAAAAAGCACTTTAGTAATTGCCGCATCTGGCTCCACCACATTAGAAGTAATTTTATTAAATAAACCTTTAATTGTTTTAGCAGCACTCCCAAAACTTAGTTATTTTCTTGCAAAATATATTTTACGAATAAAACTTCCATTTATTAGTCTTCCAAATTTTATAGCTCAAAAAGAAATTGTACCCGAACTAGTACAATCACAAATAACCGTGCCTAATTTATATAAAACAATTCTAAACGCCTTACAAAAACCAACTGATAATCTTAAATTATATTCTAATGTATACAAAAAATTAGTAACCAAAAAAAAGATTTTTAAAAATATAGCTGAAGAAATAATGAAATAATGAAATAATGATTTTACTTTTAATTAAAATATTATATAATTCTATTTAATTATGGTTGAAAAATTAAAATTATTTAAATTAACAAATAAAACAGCCTCTAAGGGATTCACACTATTAGAAATGTTAATTGTTGTAACTATAATTGGAGTATTGGCCGCTGTTGTAATTCCACGATTTACTATATCAACAGATCAAGCTAAAACAAACTCTAACCTAGCGTTAATACAAACAATTAATAGCCAATTAGAACTATTTTATTTTACAGAAGGAAACTATCCAGACGCTATGAGTAATGATGGCTGGAACGGAACTGTTACAAATTATTCCGACTATTGGCCAGATGGAGTTCCGGCTAAAGATGTATTCGACAATAACTGGACTTATAGCAACGCAACTGGAAGAGTTAACTCTCAATAAACCAATAATTAGTGACTTCCGCTTATAAAAAAGGGCTAACACTAATTGAAATGGTAATTGCTATTTCAATAATTAGCATAATGCTCCTTATTGTTATTCCTACATTTGTAAAACAAAATGAAAAAATTCAATTAGATACAGTATCGGAAGAAATAATTAACACACTCCAATTAGTCCAAACTTACGCGCATTCTACGCAAACAGAAGTCGTGGTCTCATTAAATATTCATAATGAAAACATTTTACAAATCGACACAACTTACCCTGCAATAAAAGACAGTATTCAACGAAATACCACAAAAATAATTCCTACATTTATTGATGTAAAAACCAATATCGAAATTAATAAAATTATATTTCAACCAAACAATAGCTGGAAACTATACAAAGATACGTCTTTAGTAACTAATCCTCATTTAAATATTACGTTAGAAAATCAAAATGAAACATCTACAATAATATTTTATCCAAATTCAAAAACAATCCATTTACTAGAATAATAAAAACACTAACACTTATGCTATGATGCTATCATGAGAACTCAAAAAGGAAGTTTTTATATTGAAATCATGATTTCATTAGTACTTGTTGGAATAATAGGCACCTTTTTTTTACCATTATTTCCATCACTAATTCAACGTTCTGCCCAACTAAACAAACAAGCTCGACTTGAATCTATTGCAGAATATTGTGGCAGTTACGTGTTTCGATGGGCAAATTTTTCTAGAGCTGCGAAAGTAGTCCCCCTTAGTTATTATCAAGAAA
>CAXBWG010000129.1:0-4836 GCA_963979105.1 uncultured bacterium
TAAAACACTTAGAAACAATTTGTAAAGAAAAAAATATATTACTTATTTTAGATGAGATTCAAACAGGGATAGGAAGAACCGGCACATGGTTTAATTTTGAAAAATCTAAAATCTCACCCGATATAGTTGTTTCAGCTAAGGGTCTTGGTTCTGGCATGCCAATTTCTGCCTGTATTGCAAAAAAAGAAATTATGAATCAGTGGGCCCCTGGCTCGCATGGCGGAACTTATGGAGGCAACCCTGTAGCATGTGCTGCCACGCTAGCTACTTTAGATATCATTTCTGAAAGCTTACCTTCAGTTAATTCCCTATCTACATTTTGTAAACAATTTTTAGATACAAAATTACTTAATCATCGCTATGTTGGAGATATCAGAATTGAAGGACTTATGATTGGAATCGAGTTTGTTAAAGATAAAAATACCAAAACTCCATTTCCTGAAATTATTAACTCATTACTTAAAGCTGCGTTAAAAAAACAACTAATCTTAATATCTTGCGGAATTCATTCTAATGTAATTCGGCTCGCACCTCCATTAACAATCTCAGCGGATGACTTAAAAAAAGGATTAAAAATTTTATGTGAGGTTATTTATGATTACAATTAAAGGTAAACATAGTGTTATTGAAGCACTCCAAAGTCCTATTCATGTACAGGAAGTTGTTTTTTTTGAAAAAATTCACTCTAAAGAAGATCACTTCATCGAAACCCTTTGTAGACAAAAAAATGTTTCTATTAAATTTTTAGATAAACAAAGTGCGCAAAAAAAATATCAATTAGAAAATCATCAACGAATAATTGCCAACATTGAAAATTTACCCCTAAAGCCATTATCTTTATTATCTATTGAAAATCACCCATTAATTGTAATTCTAGACCACCTTGAAGACCCTTTTAACGCTGGGGCTATTATGAGAACCTGCGAAGGCCTTGGTGTTAAAACTATTATTATTGCCAAAAACAGACAAGCGCCAATAAATAGCGGCGTTATTAAAGCCTCTTCTGGGGCTGCATATCACTTAAATATTATTCAAGTCTCTAATATTGCTCAAGCAATACTGCATTGTCAGAAGATCGGGTATTGGGTTTATGCAACTGATTCAGAAAAAGGAAAAGATTTAAACTCATTTTCACCGTCAAAAGGATCTGCACTAGTTCTTGGCAATGAAAACAAAGGAATTTCTCAACGCGTTTCTAAACTTGTAGATCATCATATTAAAATAGAAATGAAAGGAAATATTCAATCTTTTAATGTTTCTGTTGCAGCCGGAATTTTACTTTATGATTTTGTAAAAAAAATATGTTAATCTAACATTTAGCGAGATTTCAATGAAACAAAATTTACAAAAAAGTATTTTATTCCCATTTATTTTATTTACAATTATTTTAACATCGTCACTTGTTATCTGGTCTTCATTTTTTATTTCACATCATTTTAGCCAAGAAACTGAAAAACGCACTAACACAGAATTATCTCTTTTTTCAACTAATGTAACCTCTTTTTTTACTATTCACAAACAAATTAAATCATTTTTTAAATCTAAAAAATCAATTAATTCCTATTTAAATTCTTTTCCTAATTCTGACTATAAAAAATGGGTTAAATTTTCAACTATTAATAAAAACTTTTCTATGCTTACAGATGAACTATTTTTAGGAATTTCTAATAAAGATGATCTACGTATTCATCAATCATTGATATTATCTCATCCCTATAAAACAAATACAGCCTATATCCAAACAAACCTTAATACCTATTTAAAAAACTTAAAAAAAGATCCTTTTTTAATTTATGGAATTCTTTACAAGCACCCTTCAAATTCATCCATTATAATTAACACAAATAGCATTCTTACAGAAACTATTTATAATGAAATTAGCGAGTCTTTTACAATTTATCAAAACAATTCTATAGGCAAAAAAAAACTTCAATCATATAAAACTATCACATTTAATAAGGTTAATCCCTCTTCATCAGTTTATACATTTATTGCAACAAAATATACATCGAATCAAGCAATTATTAAAATAGTATTAGGAATTTTAGTCGTTATTTTATTATCAACAATAGGCTTATACTTAATGTATTCACTTATTATAAAGAAAATGACAACCTCTATCGATATTTTACGTTCAGTTTCAAAAAAAGTGGCAAAAGGTAATTTTGATGAAAAAGTATTTATTCATTCATCAGATGAAATTGGAGAATTATCTATTGCATTTAACCAAATGATTTCACAACTTAAAGAATCAACAACGACAATAATTAAACAAAAAGAACAATCAGATGCAATTATTGCATGTATTCCAGACGGAATTATTGTAACTGATTTAAAAAACAAACTAATAATTGCAAATAATAAAGCAGAAGATTTATTTAACTTTCAATCCAAAAAAAATTATTTAAACTCTATAGATACGTGTATTAAGCATCACGGCTTTAAAGATCATGCTAAACAAATTAAGAAAAAGTCCCATTACTCTTCGGAATTTACATATACACAAAACGATTCTAAAAACATATTCAACATGATTTCCACTTTAGTTGGTAATAACAAACAAAAACCTATTGGTATTATATATTTAATTCGAGATATTACACATGAAAAACAACTTGAAGAACTCCGTGAAGGCTTTTTAAGAACTGTTTCACATGAGCTTCGAACCCCATTAACATCTGTTATAGGCTTTATTGAACTTGTTATGCATACAGATGAAGGTAAATTTAGCGAAGAACAATATTCTTGCCTGAAAACAGCACTTAATGAAGCGCGATCCTTAAAAGTTTTAATAAATGACTTACTAGAACTATCTCATATGCGTGCAAAACAAGCAAATTTAAACTATAAATCTGTTAATATTTATAACCTCATTGAAAATGTTACAAAAAGCTTATATCCACTAACTAAAGGGAAGCAGCTAGATCTTTTAAATTTAATTGAATTTCGAAATTTATCAATTAGTGTTGATGAAGCAAAAATAAGACGAATACTAGTAAATTTAATTTCAAATGGAATCAAGTTTACTAATCAAGGTACAATATCCGTTAAGTGCACAGATACAGTTACTCATTTAGAATTTTGTATAGAAGACACAGGGATTGGTTTAAAAGACACTGAAAAAAATGTCATTTTTGAAAAATTTCGACAAATTGATTTTTCATCAACGCGTCAGTATGAAGGTATTGGACTAGGTCTTTCTATCGTTAAAGAACTAGTTGAATTACACGAAGGGGAAGTATGGGTAGAAAGCACATTTGGACAAGGTTCTAGATTTTATTTTACTATTTCAAAAAAAATGAATTTGACAGCAACCTTGGTCACTTAGTATGCTTTATAAACTTACAAATTTGGAGGGATGGCGGAGTGGTCAATCGCAGCAGACTGTAAATCTGCCGAGCTTAGCTCTACGCTGGTTCAAATCCAGCTCCCTCCACCAGATTCTCTTTATTTTTATTCTAGCATTAAGTGTAACATCTCAAATATTAGCAACAGAGCTCTCATCGCCCTTTAAATTAGACAAGCCTGACTATATTCAACAAAAAGTTAACGCATATATCGAACATGACAAAATTAGCTACAGATCTTTAAATCAGATCAAGTTAATTCAATCAGCCTCTTATTTTTCACTATTTTTAATTAACAAAAAAGCAGACATAATTGATTTATCAGTTTCGGGTATCTATTTATATAAATACTTTTACTCTCCAGAATACAAATCTCAACTATTAAAGATTAATGCTACTAACGCCCACGAATTAATTCCAAAATTACAAAATACGATTAAGCGTAAACGTAAATCCTTATCATTATTTCGGCTACTATCGGGTTTGAGTCTAGCAATATATGTTAGCTCTAACTCTCTTGATACCGATAAAACGATTTCGTTAACGAGTGTAGCTTCAGAATTAATCGCGATGGGTTTTATTCGGTTTAATTCAAAATCTGCAAATGAAGTCTTTTTAGATAATCTTAATAAAGAATATAAAACCCATCAAAAAGATACACCAATTGGTTTTTCAAATCATAATTAACGATATAGACATTATTATAAAATTAAAAAATATTAAAAATTTATTTCAGTTTTAAATGATGATTAATCAAACAATTAACATCAAATTCAAAATACAAGATTTAACCATACAAAAACGTTATAACCATTAAAAAGAAGAAATATTTTTACTATATTAACAAGTAATTAAAATAGGAGACAATAATGAGCTTATTTAGAACAAGTCGAAGAGCAAGTACTTTTTTTACAGACAATAAACCTAAACATACCGGAAAACCTAAACCTGAACGTAGAAGTACTGTTCCATCAAATTTTTTTCCATCTAATAAAATTCATAATCAACATAATATGGACTTAGAAAATATATTGAAATCAACCACATTTGAAGAATTAAAATTAAGCTTAGAACACCTGAAACAGCACAAAAAAAATTCTCTAGGAAACTTAGCAAATAACCTAACTAACAGTACAACTGCAAAACAACAATTACTAAAAATTATATCTACAATACTTGACCACTCTAAATCAGACACCAAAAAAAATATTTCCATTTTGGAAAAATCAAAAAAAGATTTATCAGAAATTTGCAATTTAGGCACACGTGCTTCAAATGCTAAATCAAAATTAATTAAACTTATTGACACCGAAATATCTACAATATTAGCAGAAGAATCAACCATTTTATCAAAAAAGATTATCAAAGAAATTCAGACCCCTACAACAGATGAAGGTAATATTGTTCGTGGAAATACTGATGCAATTAGAAATTTTAGTTATACTTTAAAAAAACAAGGTCAAGGCTTTATTGATTCTATCGCAAAGCA
>CAXBWG010000130.1:0-4834 GCA_963979105.1 uncultured bacterium
TTATTTAACCCAACTCGATCTTGTTTAAAAAAAACAGGCCCTTTACTAACACTCTTTATCCAAAGAGCTGAAAAACCTAATATAGGAAACGTAATCATTAATAGTCCTATTGCACAACTAATATCAAACATTCTTTTAACAATTAAACTAAAATCACTTAATTGTATTTTTTTATATGATACAATTGGCATTCCTAAAATATCGGAATATTCAGCGACACCTGCTAACGCATTCGTTAGCGAATAATGCAAATTAACTTGAATGTTATTTGTCTCACAAAACACAACCAACTTATCTACTTTTTCTTCAGGATAATCTGGAACTACAATATATACATTAGAAATGTTTTCATTTATTAAAATAGAATCAATAGCATCAAAACCACCTATTTTTTTAAAAATATGTTTTACACTATAAACAAGTTCTACATCCTCTTCATTATAAACACTTCCTACATAATTACATTTTCTAAAAAAATTAGATTCTATTTTTTCTACTATTCGTTGCGCAGATGTACTAGAGCCTATAACGACGTAATTATTATCTTTTTTTTGATTAATAAAATAACTGTTTATTATTAGTCTGTTTATATGAAATATAATAATGGCTAATATCCAAGAATACAAAACTACAAACCGTGAATCTGGTAATATTTCAAATAAAAAAGATAACGCCAATATTATTATATTTATTAAACTAACTACTTTTACAATTAAAATAAATTGATCTACAGTTGCAAATACACCTTGCTCTAATTTATAAAGTCTAAAAAAAATAAAACATACTAACCATATAAAAGAAATTACAAGTATATTACCAATATAAGGCTCTATTTGAGAATGATGATAAATAGTTCCTGAATTAGAATCGAAAAATAAATTAAATAAAAGCCCTAACTTAAATTTAAAAATATAAGCCCCAATATAAACTAACGGTATTAAAATTATATCACTAATAAATAAAACTAGTACTCTCATGGATTATTCTTCTTTTAGCTTTCTTGTCATCAATTTTTGAATTGCATCTTGAACCGTTATGCTAGAATGCAAGACATCATTGATTGTCTGTATTAAAGGGAGATCTAAATTATTCTTTTTGGAAAATATGGCTAATTTTTTTGTTGTGCTAACGCCTTCTGCTATTTCATTAAACGTTACTTCAGGAGTATTACTTAATTGTGATTTTGCTAACCGATATCCAAACTGGTAATTTCTGCTTAAAGGAGATTGTGCAGTTGCCACTAAGTCGCCAACGCCGGAAAGTCCGTAAAACGTTTCTTTTTTTGCTCCCATAAATAGTCCAAACTTCACCATTTCATTTAATCCGCGAGTAATTAACGTTGCTTTTGCATTAAATCCTAAATCAAGACCATCGCAACAACCAGAAGCTATAGCAATAACATTCTTAACAATCCCTCCACAAAATACACCAATCACATCTGAAGATGTATAAACTCGAAACATAGAAGATGCTAAAAATTCTTGAAATAACGTAGCTACTTGAGGGTTATTGGCAGCTACTACACTAGCGGCAGGCTTTCCCAGAATTATTTCAGCGGCTAAATTAGGACCAGACAAAACTGCTACTTGGGCATTTTTAAAATAATTCTTTATAAAATTTGTTAATAACATTTCCTCATTCGAAACTATTCCTTTAATGAGGCTCAAAATTGGAACATCTGAACTAAAATATGGTTGCCATAATTTAAGGGTTTGATCTAAAAATTTTGATGGCACACATAATATTACAGCTGATGCATTATGAAGCGTTTCTTTTATAGAAATTGATGCTTTTAAATTTAATTCTAATTTAACATTAGGGAACTTTTTTCTAATATGTGACTTATTTATTTCATCAACAATTTCTTGCCTATACGCCCACAAGCTTACATGTAAGTCATTTTTACATAAATGATTTGCTATTGTGGTTGCCCACGCTCCGCATCCTAAAACAGCAATTTTGGTAGTCATTTAGTTTATTTTACGATACAAATTTAAAATAGTTTAGTCTGATTTATATTTTATTCTCTTTGCCTTTTAACAATCGCGAAATATTTGATTTATGACGATATACTATAAAAAAACATATTACTAATAAAAATATTGTATAAGCTAAAGGATAATCTAACACATAAAATAATACAGGTGTCCCTAAAGAGCATAAAATTGTTGCCAAAGAAACATATCGAGTTACATAAATTATTAAGGCGGCTAGTATACTCACAATTAAGCCAATAAGTGGGCTTAATGCAAAAATAACTCCAATTCCGGTAGCTGCCCCTTTGCCTCCTTTAAATTTAACAAAACACGACAATGAGTGCCCTATAATAGCAATAAACCCAATACAAACATGTGCCCATGATTGTTCTATTATATTAATGGCTAAGTAAGTTGCTCCCCACCCTTTTATACCATCTAATAAAAATACAATGACAGCATATTTGATTCCAAGCGCTCTATACACGTTTGTTGCTCCAGTATTTCCTGATCCAATAGTGCTTAAATCAACCCCTTTTAACTTAGAAACAACTACTCCAAAAGGAATTGCTGAAACAAAATATGAAATTAGAATTAAGAATCCTAAATCAAACCTATTAATCATTTTTGAATTGTTTTTTCAAATACCACATCTGCTAAATAAGAACTTCTAATTAGAGGCCCTGAAAAAACAAACGAAAACCCAATTTTTAAAGCTTCATTTTTTAATTGATCAAACTCATGTGGTGTATAATATTTATCTACATCTAAATTATCTTTAGTCGGTTTTAAATATTGCCCTAATGTTAAAATATCAACATTTACTTTTTTTATTTCCTGAAATGTTTCATGTAACTCAGAAACTGTTTCTCCTAAACCAACCATAAGCCCTGACTTTGTTAATACATTAGGATTTAATTTCTTCACAGTTTTTAAAACCTCTAAAGACCGAGAAAACACAGATCCTTTTCTTGCAATAGAATATAAAGAAGGCACTGTTTCCACATTATGATTAATTACATCCGGATTTGACTTTACAACTATGTCTATTGCCTTTGGATCACATTGAAAATCAGGAATTAACACTTCAACTTTTACATGTGGGTACTTTTTTTTAATTTCTGTCACAATAAATGCATAATGGCCTGCGCCGCCATCGGCTAAATCATCTCGATTTGGCGATGTTAATACAACAAATTTTAAATTTAACTTTTCAATAGCATTTAGAATTGAATATAACTCATTTGTATTTGGAGGTAATGGCGTTCCATGAGTAACACTACAAAACGCACAATTACGAGTGCAAGTTATGCCTAAAATCATAAATGTTAAAACACCCTTACTAAAACATTCAAATCTATTAGGGCATCTAGCTTCTTGGCAAATACTATTTGGAACTTCTTCTTTTAGAACTGCCGCTAATTTTCGTGTAGCGTTTAACTTGCCTTTGGATTGTTTAAACCATTCTGGAAGACGTTTAGTTTTTTCTTTTTGAACTGTCATTTTGAGCAGTTATTATAGGGTAAATCAATTGGTTTAGCAATTAATCTAATTTATGTTTAATTAATGATTAAAAATGGAATAATAATACTATGAAATTAAACGTTAAACTAAAGATAATATTAATTTTAATACTATTTGGAATCTATAGTTTAAGTTTCAATTTTATTTTTACAAACTCCATTTATGCAATTAGTCAAAACAATGATGACGTTTACTCTAGTTACACAAATGAAAACAGTGTTCATGAAAATACACTAAATAAGTATAAAACAACTATTTATGGTGGATCAAAAACAAACACCCATACTAGCATTGTAAATAATAAACCCGTTATAAAACTTGACTCTATTTATAACAACGCAACAGAAAGCATTAAAACCTCAAATCTTGATAAAATGAAACCCGCCGAAACACCAAGTCATGATGCTTATACGCTTAAAAAATTAATTCAGCAACAAACACAAATACCAACGACTCAAACAAACCCTGAAAAATTTTTCCCGGCATATAACCAACAACATCAAAAATCAAATGGTGTTCAATTCTCAGAAATAGTTACGGAAATTAACAACAAAGATTTTAACTCAAGTTCAAATATTCCGTCATATAAAACATTTTCAACTATCGACAATCCTGATAATGCAGACAAAGTCTCTTTTGAAAATATCTCTCGTCGAATAAAAAATGAAGGAGTTATAAATAAAAAAATGATTGATAAAATTGACGGAATTTATTTTGAACCAAATAAATCTACTGCCCATAAAAACAAACTTAAAAAACCTGCTCAAGATAATACGGCTGATGTAAAAACCTATGACCAAGATTACGATACCGTTCAAATTTTTGGATCAATGTAGGCTATAAAAGTTATATTTTAGAAGTTAAACCTAACCTCTTTGCCCTTAACATCTTCAAACACATCCCCTTCTCTATAAACAACTTGTCCATTTACAAAAGTAGCTACCACTTTTCCTGTAATTTTTTGGCCTTCAAAGATACTCCATTTACATTTTGTTTTTAAGTTATCTTTTGATATTTCATATTTAGAATTCAAATCTACCAACACTAAATCTGCATCAAAATTCTCTTTTATTAACCCTTTATTTTGAATATTATAAATTTTTGCAGGCATAAATGCCATACGTTTAGTTATGTCATTTAAATTAAAAAAACCATTTTTTGCACAATTAAGAAGTAACGGAAAACTAGTCTCCACACCGGGCATTCCAGATGGAGCTTTTCCAAAGGCTTGGTCTTTTTCTTCGTTTGTATGAGGCGCATGATCTGATGCAATAAAATCTATTACGCCTTCTTGCAACCCTAAAAACAAAGCTCTCTGATGATTTTGATGCCGA
>CAXBWG010000131.1:0-4801 GCA_963979105.1 uncultured bacterium
AATATCTATTTTTCTTCGTGATAAATTATCGACAATACAAACATCATGGCCAAGTTTTGAAATGTGAAGTGATGTTGGCCATCCACAAAAGCCATCCCCTCCGAAAACAACTACTTTCATTTTTTTCCTCTTATGTTTTGAAGTAATAATTTATGTAACATTTTTATTATCTATGTATAGTATGAATAAATCAATGACTTTTATCGTATTGTGTCCATTTGTTTTTAAAATAGTAATGTATCATGTTAATTAATATATTAAGGATAACTAAAAATAAGGCGCATACCATTGTATTGTTGAAGATAAAGAAGCATCTAAGTTACTAAGTTGAAAGTTGGGATTTAGAGATAAGAATTTTGTATTGTCTCCTGTAAAGCAAGAAGTTTCACCTTGTCTATTTTCTTGTATATTAATTTCAGATATTGAGTTAGTTTTTTCTTTGAGAATGGTTGCAATCTCACTAAGGTTTATGGGTTGGTTCGACATAATATTAAAGATTTCTATTTGAGTTTTTTGTGTATAATGCATTAAAAATTCTAAAGCGTTTACAACATCAATTATATAAATAAAGTCTAATATTTTCTCTTTCCCAAAAATAGTTAACGGAGCATTGTGAAGACACTTTTCAATAAAAATAGGGATAACTCTTCCTGTAAAATCATACTTTCCATAAACGTTTGAAAACCTACAGATAGTTGCGTTTAAATTAAAATTTTTACTATAAGAGGCGATTAAAGATTCACATGAAAGTTTTGATACACCATAAGGGTTTTCAATTTGTGTAATGTTAATGTCCTCTTCTTTAAAAAAATAATTTTTTTTAGAGCCATATACCTCACGAGACGAACTGAAAATTACATGTTTGATATTTTTAATTTTACAAAACTCTAAAATATTTAGCGTCATCGAAATATTCTCTAGTGCCAGATTTGGAGATTGTATTAATGGCAATACACTAGAATGAGCTGCTAGATGAATAACCATATCAAAATCGGAGTCTAACAAAAGTAGCTCATTTAATTTTCTACAATCAATTTGTTTAAAATAGTTCAAATCCATATCTGAGTATTGTGGTAACTGTAAATCAATACCTAAAAAATTTATATTGGATTTAGCTAAACTTTCGCATAAGCTTGTTCCAATCATACCTGCTGCACCTGTTACTAAAACTTTCATGTTGTTATTTTAACATAATTGAAAATGGTGTAATAAATTATTTTTTTTATTTATATAGGTTATAGTTTTATTAATATAGTGGATGTATTTATCTTTGTGTAAGATGTTGATTATCATATAGTATCAAGTTGTTGGAGCAGTTTTTTGAACTTAAGATGTAAATTGTGATGATTTTTTTTATTAGCTAATTTAGGTTGAATCAATGAAAGATCTTCTTTTGTATTAACATAAATAATGGGCTTGTTAGCATATTGTTTTAATTCATATTGTTTGAAAATGGTAGGGGCATTAATACCTAAAAATTTGCTGCAATCATATGCAGGAATAGCAAAGTCTGTTGCAACAGCTAATGCTGTTGAAAATGAGCCTAGTACAGCTTTTAATTTTGAAGAGTAAGAAATATATAATGATTCTGCAGAGATATTTTTATCTAAAGGTGTATAATAAGATGTTTTAATTGCCTCGAAGTTTTCTTTTAAACCCGGATGAAACTTTATATAAATAGATACTCCAGCATTTTTATAATGTAAAAACTTAATAAGATGGGTTACTTTTTTATAAAAAGAGGGGGTGTCTTTTGTAATATCATTATGAGCGAGCAATATGAGAATGCTTGGCGAGTTAAGATTACAGGAAATTGATTTTTGTTTTTTTAAAAATAAATATGGATTAGGGAAAAAATCTATATAAGAAACATTTGAAAATGGGTGGTAATTATGGTTTATATTGATGATTATTTGATTTTGAACTTTCCAGGACTTAAATAAGTAAACGTATTTGATTTTAGAAATGTTTTTTGAGTCTTTATAATTATAGTATAAACAAATATAGTTGAACTTTAAGAAAAAAAAGAGTGAATTAATTAATGTAAATCTCCAATTTATTAATTGTGAAGGAGATTTTTTTTCAGAAGGATATAGTTGAATGTTTATATATTCCCATTTTTTTTTAGTAGTATAATTTAATACATGATGATGTATAAATTGCTTAAAACCACAGCAAAAGAAAGTCGTGTTTTTTGAGAATTTTCGTGATAGTAATTGAGAAAACTTATATGATAAATATAACATTTTTAACCCATGAATAAGCGATGGCTGAAACCACGGAAACTCAATAACCTCATCAAAATGCTTTTTTTCTTCTTTAAACTTACCATCAAGTCGTGTATGAGAAAGAAAAATTATAGTTTGTTTTCGTTCTGGATATATTTCTTTAAGTTGTTTTGCAGTCGAATAAAGTAACCAAAATTCTAATTCGACAATCGGAATAAATACATAGTGTTTCATTAGACGTTAGGAGTAGTTTTTTTTAATGAAGCATACCACTCTTTGGTGGTTTTGATTCCTGTATTAAAGGTAAACGCTTCTTTCCAAGATGGAAAAATAGCAGTGATGGGCTTAACTTCATTAAGGTTAATTAATCTATTCTTTTTGTTAACTGGGCTATAGGTAATGAGGGGTAGCTTTTTTAAATAAAATAAAGTTGAAATGGAGGTTAATATATTTTGAAGAGTTAGATTTTCTTTCGATTTTACTATAAAAAAATTAGCTTTATTAAATTTCTGTAAAGGAGTGTTTAAAATCTGAATAAAAAGAGAAATAAGATCTGTAACAAAAAGGAAGTTGAATTCATGATTTTTTGATAATGATAAATTTAATTGAGAGTTAGAATAAATTGAACGAAAAATTGAAGGGATAAGCCTATTCCAATTTTGATCTGCTGGCCCATAAATATTATTTAGCTTTAAAATAATGGCGTTAAGGTTATTGTTTTGAATGTAAGAGGAAATAATCATTTCTACAGTAGTTTTTGAAATATGGTATGGATTAAACGGGCCGTAATTATCTTTAACTCTTTCTAAACTGGAGGTGAAACAAAAAAGACACTTAGGGCTTTTTGGCATAATTGTTTCAATGATATTAATTGTACCTATAATATTTGTCTTATAAATATTTATACTAGGAATGTCTGTGTGTCGATTTCGATTATCTGCAGCTAAATGAAAAACATAATCAAACTTAATTTGTCCAATTTTTTTAAAAACATCATCGGAATTTGTTAAATCACAATCATATAAAAACACGTTTTTATGCTTAGAAAGGTTAGCTTTATATGTATCGGGAATAAATCTAGATACTCCATGAATAAAATAGTCTTTATTTAAAAGATCTTGAATTAAATGATAGCCTATAAATCCTGTAATCCCTGTAATTAGAATATTTTTAATCGACATTAAAATGATCCACTAGGGCATAATTGTACATAGAAAAATCCTGGTTTAAATAAAATATGTAATTCGTTTGATCGACAATATGTAAGTGGGGCAAATGAAATATTAATTTACCTCCGTTTTCAATAAAGTCTTTTTCATCTTGTAATATCTCTTTTCTAAATGGCCATATTAATACAAATAAATAATCAGGGTTTTTATTTCGCATTTTTCCTTGAGATATAATCGGAATTCTAGAACCGGGTGTAACAAGGCCATGTTTTTTTGGGGATTTATCACAAATAAACGGTATTTCTTTATTGGTTAACTTACAGTAATTTAAAATAATATTTCCCTTGGTAGATGCTCCATAGCCATACACAGTTTGACCCGCTTTTTTTATAGAGTCTAGAGTGCTTAAAATTTGATATTTATGATGAGAAATACGTTGAGAAAAAAATGAATAAGATGAATTAGAATATAACGAACGTTCTAGATTTAAGAAATGATCAATTTTTGATTGATTAACAGCATGATCTGAGTTCTTTTTTGAAAAGAAAACTAATATACTTCCACCATTAATTTCATTGGTTTGGACATCTGTAATTGTTAAATTTGTGCGGTCTACTAACCATTGGATTTGTTTAAGCCCAAGGTATGTCACATGTTCATGACAGATTTGGTCGTAGGTTAAGTTTGAAAGCATTAGGGGAAGGTATGAAAATTCACAAACCCACGCACCATTGGGCTTTAGTAAACTTTCGATGTCCTTCATAAAAGATAACGGGTCATCTAAATCATAGAACATTGCTATTGAGCTTATGATATCAAAGGTAGTATTTGGAAAATGTGAAGAAAATAGTTTTGCAGAAAATAAATTATCAACAATAGAAATATCATCAGGTATTAGATCCATAAATTTTTTGCTAGAGGGGTCCATTCCATATCGTTTAAATTTTTTAGAATCAAAAAAACTTAGTAATGTAGCATCGTTACAGCCAATATCCAATACGGTAGGGGTATCAGACAAAACTGCTTTTTGTTGTGTTATAGATGCAATGTTTTTCAAGTGGTTAACCATAAGTGGGCTTATGGAAGAATGGTATCCGTAATTGAAGCCGTACATATCTTCGACGGGTGGAGATGTTTCAAGTTGAATTAGGTTACATTCCTTGTCATTACATTGAATAAGTTTTAATTCATACGAGGTAGGATCTTGTTGATCTGGTAAAGGAAAAACGCCACTTAAGGGCTGTTTACCTAGTGTTAATAAGTCTTTAAATTCCGTTGAGTTGCATAACCTACAGGTGTTTTTTTTTGTCATGATTTCCTTCCTTTTTGTTTACTATAAATAATGGCCTGTTTTTAACTTCAATATAAATTCTTCCAATATATTCAGACATTATTCCAAAAGAT
>CAXBWG010000132.1:0-4766 GCA_963979105.1 uncultured bacterium
AAAAATAATAAAAATAAAATAATAAATTTTATATAATTTTGATATTGATTAATTAATTAAATTAATAAAGTATGCTACTATTTTGTACATAAATGAGTTGCAATTAATTGCTAGTTATTTAAGTGCTAAATTACATAAAATAAAAAAGAGTAGTTATGAAGTATTTATATCCAGATCTTTTCATTTATAAACATCTATATCCAGTACCAAAGTTAAATTCGTCAATAAAAAAGAGTGACAAAATACCAATAGATAAAAGTTATGATATTAAATATGAAAATAATCCTATTTTTGACAAAAGTCATAGAGTCAATGTTTCGAGGTTAAAAGTAACCGATTGTAATACCTATTTAGAGTGCAAAATGACGTTTCAAGATACAAATTTATTTCTTGCCTATCAACGAGAAAATATTAATAAACCCTTAGTTTGGCATGTATTCTCAAAAGATATACTGACATTAAATAGGCAGTTAAAAGAGTCGATAAAAAAATCGCATCATATAGATTTTAATCAAACTCAAAATAGTTCACTGCATGGTTTTTTAGATATAGTTAACGTCGATCATAAAAAAGCAGAATCTAAACTAACACTTGTAACAACACCGTTACAAAGATATTCAGACTATGATATTTATAAACTAAAAATGGCTAAGCTTTATGCAAGCAATAGAGGGGGGGTACTCGGGATGCTAGCTCATAATATACTATTAAATGGACTTGTTAGGCTAATGTGTTTAAAACATGGTAATACTAAGCCTGTTTATAATATGTTTTCAAATGTTTTATGTGTTTTTTATTCGGTAACATCATTAAATCTTGGTTTAAAGCAACTATTGCCAACAAGAGTTTCTAATACTATTTTTCCAAATTTATTAAGTGTGGTAGTTGGTGCTTGTGTGGTTTTTAAATTTTCAGAAATCGCACATAATTGTATGGAAAAAGACTTATATCCGAAAATATCTAATTTTTTAGTTGGTAGTCTAGCTGCTTTTATAGCTCATTCATTAATAAATCTAAATTCTATACATAATCCAAATATGTTTCAGTTGCATTGTTTTAAAGCAGCAGACGTAGTTTTAGAAGATCAAAAAAAGAGTGACTATTTTAATAAATAGATAGGTTGACTATAACATGACTAAAAATAAAGTGAAAAAATAAAGTGAAAAAATAAAGTGAAAAAATAATTCGAAAAATATCATAAAAATTCAATACGTTTATTAAAAATAAACTATCGTTTAGAAAGTTATAAATCAAAAATATAAAAGGAAAAAATAAATGGAAATTATAAAATCAAATGTTGATTATACAAAAAAAGTTTCAGCACCATTATATATATACAAAACAGCAAAATTACGTTTTATAGCAAGTGTTTCGTCGTTACTGATACTTACAGTGATTGCAAGTTATTATTAATAAGCATTCCAGTGAGCTATTGCTTTTTGTGAGTCAATGGCGGATATTAGCTTAAGTTTTGTTTTGTTTGGATCATCAATAAGCTTTAAATTTGTTAAAATCATTAACGCACAGTAAATAAGCCATTGGCCTGAATCACTCGAGCTAGAGGTTAATGCCTGCATGCAAAATGAGTTACTTTCAGTTTGAGTTAATTGGGTATTTGGAAGTATTGAACTGTTTTTTTCTATAGAATAATCATCTGGAGAGCTAAATCCTTCTATAAGTGTGTGTTGAGCTGAAGTTGAATAGATAGTAGGGCATCTTCGATCAATGGGAGCCAGCGCCGAGCCTTCGACACCTCTAACAAATAAAAAATCGGTACAATTTGGTAATTGTTGTAAAAGTTTAATTGTTTTTTGTCTGTACGCAGGGTGGGTGTAACCCGAAACAACATAAGTGGAATCTGCAATTATAGGTTGCATAAATTTTTCGATAGTTGCCAAAATAGGACGTTTTACTAGATCTGTTCTTAACTCAACTAAATCATGAAACTCAGAAAAGTAAGTATGTTGGTCTATATAGGCCCAGCGAATAGATGTGTTTTCTAATTTTTTTTGAACTTCAATTAAGCTATGGTAAGGATTCTTTTTAGCTAAAGTTAGTGCTTTATTTATAGTAAGTCCAAATTTAGGAGAAACATCTTTACATCCATGTAAAATAGTAGGGAACCCAATAGCACCTAGAAGCACAGCTAGGCTTAGCAATAAATTAGGGTGCCTGTTAAATCCATCGTAGGCGGTTGAAAGGTCTATTAAAATTGGAACATTTATTTTGTGGTGCCTACAACGGGTGTAAAAGTAATTTAAAAAATAGTCATTTTCTATACTAGATTCTTCTTTTAGGCGTAAGGCTTCTAAGATAGCAGCTTTAAAATGAGAGTCAGTTGATTTACCTATAATAGAATCACAACAAATCTTGAGTTCTTTTTTTGTTAAATCATGTTTATTTAAAACCCGATGAATAATAGCAATTAGTTCTGACTGATTTGATTTAATCTGTTTATCAAATAAAAAATAGCAATCAGCGGGAATCTTGGATTTATAATTTTCTTTTAAATCGTTAAACCACGTTTGTTCTTCTTGTGTGTTTTTAAGCATAATAAATGCAACTAAAAAAGTAGATTTGGTTGCTATGTGAGTTGTGGGATCTAGTAATAGTTTAGAGCAGCTCTCTAGTTGCGCTGAATCTAATGATTTACTCATTGTTTTTCCAACACCTTTAATTTTTACTAACTGCCGTAACTCATCTTGTGAATTCATATACGTTAATCATACCATAGTGTAAAAAAACAGAAATTAAACTTAATTATTAATAAAAAACTAATTTAGTTTTTATTTTTGTTTAATTTAATCAAGTTAGTATAAGCTCTAATTTATTATGATTATCTCAGCAAACACCAGGGTTAATACGTCGATTAATACGCCGAAAAAAAAATGTTTTTTAGAGTCTAAAACGTTTTGTAATATTCTTGGGTTTTCTGCTGTAAGAGGCGTGTTTTCTGTAGGGTCTATGACCTATCAGAGCTTACGTGTTAAGAATTTAGATTTTGAGTTTAAAATTTTAAAAAATGTAGCTAAACGAACTTATCCTCAACAGGTTGGTTTAAATATGCTCATGGCATCTATGTCGTTGGGGATTTATGAAATGGGAGTAGATCACACCTCTAATAAAGAGTTATATAAAATGACAAGTATAACCATTGGGCAGTTGTGTTTAATGCAACCGATATATAATAATATTATAACAGCAGTTCAAACTCAGATTTCGCAAGATTCAACACCTTTAAAACGTGCTTTTTCTTTTAAAATAATGCCATTCGTAGCAACAAGAGAAATGCTATCAATTGGATTTGGGTTTTTATGTTCAGATAAGCTAAAAAATTATTTAATAAATCAACAAGATATGACAGTTTATAAGTCCGGTGTATTAGCGGGTACAGGTGTGGGCTTTATAGCAGCGACTATCACACAACCAATACATAATACCATTACATATCATGTTGGTAGACAACAAGAGGGATGTAAAAATTCAATAGAAAAAAATGGAAAAAGACTCATGAATAAATATAAAACGGGAATTATTTCTCGCGGGTTAATTGCCAGGTACTGTATGGTTATTCCTACTATTGTCGGTATGAATACATTTTTATCTCCACTCTATGATAGATGTACAAACGGATTAAATTAACTAACAAAACTCACTCATGCTAGTATTTCTTGAGAAAGGGGTTAAACTCCAATATAGATATAGCTAATATAACAAAGGTATAGTAGCACACTAATTATGCTAAATCGTCTGGAAAAAACATGTCTAGATGTTGCAAATAGTATAATTGTAATTGGAATACAAGATCCAATCATAATCGCTAGATTGTAAATAAATGAAAGATTAAATTGAATCGGAAAAATTAAGCTACTTATGCCTAAAACAAGAGTTAAATTAAAAATATTAGACCCAATTACATTACCAAGTGCAAGTTGAGAATTTCCTTTTTTTGCAGCAATAACACTAGTTACAAGTTCTGGTAAAGAGGTGCCTAGTGCAACTGCAAATAACGATACAAATGCTTTAGAAATACCAAAAATAGTGGCTATGCTAATAGCAGAATCAACAAGTAAGTTTCCGCCTAAAGGAAGTAAGGTACAGCCGATTAAAAATAAAAATATAGAAAAAACTATAGATGTTTTAGTACTTGTTTTAATTTGATCTTCATTAGTGTTGGAAGAATCTTCTGTTTTAAAAAATAGAAATAACGATCCAATAAATAAGCCAATTAAAATAATCCCAGAAATTGTAAATAAAGTAGCATTAGATGAAATAAATAAGTTAGTAGCTAACAAACAGCAAGCCCCTAAATAAAATAAAAGTTCCTTTTTTAGTCTATATTTAGGAATAACTAATGGTTTTATAATGCCAGTTATACCTATAATAAGCAGTGTGTTTGAGATGTTACTTCCTAAAATATTACCTAACACAACACTTGTTTCTTCTTTAATACTTGCAATAATATTTACAACCACTTCAGGCAACGATGTTCCAATAGATACTAGTGTTAGGCCTATAATTAGCTCAGAAATATTAAATCGCCTGGCGATACGACTTGAGCTATCAACAACAAAATTTCCGCCAATCCAAATAAGTGCACACCCCATACTAAAAAATAAAAATTCCATTAAACAAAGTATAACGTGAACAGTTCAGATCAAAAAGTGTTCTTGGTGTCGGTTTCTTGGTGTCGGAGACCTATGGTTTCTTGGTGTCGGAGACCTATAAAAGGTGCCAGAGTAAATTATTCTTGGTGTCGGAGACCT
>CAXBWG010000133.1:0-4668 GCA_963979105.1 uncultured bacterium
CACCATGCTCATAACCCATACCAATTCCTGCACCCACTGCAATTAACACTATTACAGCTAAAGCCCCTTCTACCAACATAGAGCCATAACCCACATATTGTGCATCTGCTTCGCTATTAAGCTGCTTAGCAGATGTTCCTGAACACACCAAACAATGAAACCCCGATATCGCCCCACAGGCAATTGTAATAAACAAAAATGGCCACATACTAGGCGCGCTATCTACTGCTAAATTAACAGCAGGGGCCACAAAGGTTAATTTGCCAGTCATACCAGATACAACCATGCCCGCCACAATAATAGCGACCGCAATATAGAGCTGCCATGCATTTAAATAATCACGGGGTTGCAATAACAACCCAACAGGTAACACAGAGGCAATAAAAGCATAAATCAACAAAATAATTGTCCATAAACCAGTTGCTGGAAGCCAGCTAAATGACGGTAAACTAACAGGAAATAAAATCCCTAAATATACACACCCATATAATAGCGCAACACTCACTAATGTTTTAAACAAAAAATGATTCTGTGAACGTGCTAACCATTTACCAAACAGTATCGCAATTGGAATTTCTAACCAAACTGCAATTACAGATGTTGGAAATTTTGCAAAAATTAATGCTATTACAAGTCCAAAAATTGCAATTACTATCCAAAGCGCTAAAAATACAATAATAAAAAAACAAGTTCGCGCACGTTTATGAATTAAATCACCTGTAATATCTGCCAATGATCGGCCCTGGTTACGTAACGATACCACTAGCGCACCAAAATCATGAACAGCCCCCATAAAAATAGAGCCTACCACCACCCAAATAAGTGCTGGTACCCACCCCCAAATTATGCCGATAGCAGGTCCTACAATAGGCCCTGTTCCTGCAATTGAGGTAAAATGATGTCCAAACATGACCTGTTTAGCAGAGGGTACAAAATCTTTACCATCGAAATTTGTATGTGAGGGAACCGGATTTTTAGGATTTATAAAAAATAATTTTCTAGATAAAAATTTACCGTAGCTATGATACGCCCCTAAATATAAAATAAATGTAATTAGTGCAATCCAAATGGGCTGAAACATAGATTTTCCTTAGGTTTTATTTACTAAATTCATGCGTACCTGTGCACTCATGCGTTATAAAATCATAACATGATACTAACAGTGAATTTAAGTTAAATTTTACTATCATATAACTAGGCTTTTGTCCTCGATCAAATCGAGATTTTATATGTCCTGGATTTAATACAATAACCTTATTTTGGGTATCTACTTTTTGCCTATGTGTATGCCCATGAAAAAATATATCGCACTTATTTTCATTTATAAATTGAACCGGATCTTCATCTGTTGCTAAATCCATATAATCTCGTGTTGGCGTGTGAGACAATAAACAACGCCAAGACTTAAACTCCTCGATACGTCTGTTATCTATTGTGCTATCTTGATATTGGCTACACCTTGTTCCTGGAACACAAATTAATTTATGACCAAACTCATGTGCTACTAGCGCGTCCTCATAATTGTCTCCTAAATGTATCACCAAATCGATTGAGTTTGGCAAATACCTAGAAAGACATTCTTTATAAAACTCTACATTTGTATGCGTATCTGAGACGACTAAACATTTCATATAAAAATATAGTGTATCATATAATATTACATATTTTTTTATAACCTAAATACAATAAAACAAACAAAACTCAAAAAACAAATAAAAAACCATATTACAAAAATTCGTAATTAATTAAAATAATAAAATTTTTATTGTTTTATATATATTTATCTGATATTTTTTTGATAAATATATAAGGAGATTTATGTATGTATAGTTATATAGCAGCGGGAATATTGATTTTAGGTGGTTACTTATACAATAGAGCAAATGAAAGCAGTAAACAAATAGACCAATTTAAAGAATTAATTTCTTCTAATCCTATAAAAAATAAGTTAAAAGAAAACAGCACATTACTTATCTCATGTTTATACGACATTAAAACACTTTCGTGTGCTACTTTTTTAAATAAGCAACTGGGATATTTAAAGTTGATGTATCCTTGTACAACTTCAGAATTAAAAACCATTTCGTTAGGTCGTGAGCTTAATTCAGAAGAAGAATATTCCTATTTGTTTCCTCCTGCGTTTGGTGGAATAGCAAATTATTCAAAGCAAACATTAGTTGGAGATAAAAAATTTGATTTAAACTTTATGAATAATAATTTTGGGCAAGATAAATTTAACCATATACTTTTATATAATTTTACATCTGCTGAATCTGATACAGGTGAAATTCTGGGTCAACTTAACTCTATTATCAACCCAAATTCACTATTATTTATTCTTATTCATAACTCAAAAAACATGAGTGAATTTCAGAAAAGTGAGCTAGAACTACATCATTTTAAACAGACCACATCTTATGCTATTACCAATAACCCTCTTCGTATTGATACTTATGAAAAACAATAAACTCTTTTTTCTACTTAGATTTATTTTTAAATACCACCAACAAAATCATTTACGAAAGCTCTTTAGCTAACATTCCTAAGTTAGATAGCCTACCAATACGCTCTGCTTGATTTTGCACACCTTTCAGGCGTTATCTTTACCTAATAATTAGGTTATCCAAGCACACTAGAATCTATAGTTATATTAAAATACGCGTTTAGCTATGATAGCTGATGATGATTGTTTGTTTAACCCGAATAATTATTTGAGGACAGACTTGTTAGATTATTATGTTCCACAAATGAAGGTGTTAATTTTATAGCCTCAAAGGTTTGTTTAGGCATTAAACTAGTAATTTAGTTTAAAATTTATATATTTTACACGTTCATGATATTCTAGTAGTTAATTAGTTATGCAAAAATTTATTTTTTTTATTGGGTTAATATGTACTTTTTTTTCTAGTGGATTTAACTATGCAATTGCAGATCCTTTAGATATTAAAATTACAGATATCCCTATTATGAGCCAAGAACGTTATGATTTAATGAAAGATTATGCAAAAAAGCATTATGGAATTAATCATGCCAATTTAATTTCGCCTAAAATTATAATTATTCATTACACCGCAATTGCAACGTTAGGCCAATCTATAGTGTCATTTCAAGGTCCAGAAATTGCTCAATTTAGAGATAAATTAATTTCTTATGGATTAGTAAATGTAGGAGCACATTATTTAGTAGATAAAGAAGGAAATATTTTTTCTATGATTCCAACAACGCTAATGGCACGGCACGCTATTGGCTATAACTATACTGCAATTGCCATAGAAAACGTGGCTATAGATGGCGGAAAACTAACAGATAAACAAATTAGAGCCAATGCAAAATTAGTTACCATGCTTTTATATAAACACCCAAGCATAAATTATTTAATCGGGCATCATGAATATATGAACCAATCGTATCCGCATTACATATATTATCGAGCAAAAATCTCAGAGTATGGCCCTTCTATTAAGATTGATCCTGGATTTGAATTTATGCGCCGTTTACGATTTCATTTGAAACGCGATTACAGTATTGAATTTGATATGTCTAACTCAGAATGAAAAGACCGTAACAGGATTTAAAAAAAAAGGGAAAATTAAATTAAATCAAATGCTTGGCCTTGTAGATAATAGCATTTCTGTTACGGTATTTTTTAATAAGAACGTATATATTTACCTTAAACATACATCGAAAAATATTAATATATTATATTAGCTTGCTTTTAGCACGCCTTAAATTTCGTTAAATTTAGCAAAATGACACCCCATTACTTTGTTATTTAAATAAAGATTTAGCCACACCTTTTCGGAAGTTCATTTTTTTAGATACTTTAAAAAAAAATAAAAAAATGTTTTATATTTAAGCTACTATATAAACTTCACCCACATGCATAATGCATTCAAAACGAGTGTAGAAGAGTTTGTAAATTTAGTAAAAATGAATTATAAAAAATTATTATTTTGAACTTTGTTTAACGCATCTGAAAATTCTTTTTCTACACGAGCACGTTCTGGTTTACTGCGTTTTTTTCCTGCTGTATCCATAAACGGACATTGCATTAAAGGCGATGGTATTTTACCAAAGAGTTTACATACATTAGGCCTATCTTCATAGATTAAACATGTAAAACTTGGGCTTAAAAAGGTGCAGTATTTTTCTCCTGTTTCGGGTAAAATCATGTCGTCTTCTACAAATCGTTCGTGTATTACAGGGCGTGCACATTTATGTTTGTTTTTTTCATAGATGTTTTTTTTTATGGGAACAGGGCCGCAGCAATAGGCTTTACAAGAATGTGGGACAAAATCGGAGCAATCGCAGGTGGGGTTTTTCATTTATTAAATTTTTTCCTTTTTTTTGTTTTTTTGTTTTTTGTTTTTTTTGTTTTTTGTTTTTTGTTTTCTTTATTGATTTTGAAATTTGGTGACTTTTGCGAATTTGATTATATGGATAGTTTAGATTATTTTATCTTTTAATTGTAGGTGTTTTTTGGGGGTTCTATCGCCCCCCAAGGCCCCCTGATTTACTTTTTTTGGTGAAAAAAAGTAACAAAAATCACTTTTTTTTGTGGGTGGGGTCACGGGAAATTTTACCAATCAGCGACGTAATTTCTCTTGTGCAGCGCTCAGAACTCGCGTTGCTCAAACAGCTGAGCACTGAACTAGAGAAATTGCTTTG
>CAXBWG010000134.1:0-4659 GCA_963979105.1 uncultured bacterium
TACATATTTTTGGATTTCCTCGATCATCGATTAAGCGTAAAGTTCTTCAGGTATTGGAGTTGGTTGGTTTGCAAGATAAAGTGAATTCTTTTCCTTCGGAGTTATCTGGAGGTGAGCAACAGCGGATATGTATTGCAAGAGCTTTAGTTAATAACCCGCCTGTTTTATTGGCAGATGAGCCTACTGGTAGTTTGGATCCAGATACATCGTGGGAAATTATGCAATTATTAAGTAAAATTAATCAACGTAAAACTACGGTTGTTGTTGCTACTCATAATAAAGGAATTGTTGATGATTTGAGAAAAAGAGTAGTTGCATTAGAATATGGTAATTTAATTAAAGATCAACAGTTGAGTGGTTATGATTCGTAAATTTTTTTTCTTTTTATCTGAAGCTTTTATTGGAATGAAACGTTCTTTTTTTATGATTACTGTTTCGATGGCAACTATTTTTACTTCTATGGTTGTTTTTGGGTTTTTTTTGATTGTTAACTTTAATCTAATGAATTTTTCTGATTATTTGAATTCAAAATTAGAAATAAGAGTTTTTTTAAATGAAGATTTAACAAAAAAGGAAATTAATAATTTTAGTTCCAATGTTTTGTTTTTACCTGGTGTAGAAGGTGTTGAATTGGTTAATCGAAATAAGGCCTGGAATGATTTTAAAATTACTTATAGTAATTTATCGTTAGATAAACTTTTAAGTGAGAACCCATTACCTGCGTCTTTAATAGTAAAAATTAAATCTGATTTTAATGTTGTTGAGGTTGCTAATTTATTAAATGGTTATATTTCTATTGTTGATGATGTTGTTTATGGAGGAGAACTTGCAACGAAAATGCAGACTTTTTCTGAATTTGTTCAAATAATTGGTTGGGGGCTTGTTTGTTTATTAACTATCGCTACTTTTTTAATAGTGATTAATACTATTCGATTAACTATAATTAATAGGGCTGAAGAAATTTCAATTATGAAGTTAGTAGGGGCAACGGATAATTTTGTTATGGGGCCTTTTTTATTAGAAGGGCTTATATTGGGTTTTGTATCATCTTGTTTTGCAATTCTTGTTGTTTATATTGGTCAAGAATTTTATGTGTATAATGTCTCTATATTAATGCCTTTTTTGCCGAAAGGGTTTACTTCTTCTCAGTTATATATTGTATATATTTCTATACTTTCTTGGGGATGTTTGTTAAGTTTTATGGGGGCGTTGTTATCTACAAGATCTACTTTAAAAAAATTGTTATAAGGAGTAAATAATGTTTAAGTTTTTTAGAAATAATGTTGTTACAATTGGATGGTCTATAGTTATATTTTTTGCAGCTACAATGTTTACAGGAGGCTTGTTTTTTGGGTTTAATTTTTCTGGGGCTGATGATGTGCCTGAAACTCCAAAAGATAATAATTTTGCATCTTTAGGTAATTATCCGATAAATGTTGAATACTTTTCACAGTTTTTAAATTCGTATTTAGCGGCTGTTTATAATCAAACAGATTCTGTTTCTCCAATTCAACTAGAGCAAATTATTTTGGAATCGTTTAACAAAATTGTAGAACAAGATGCGTTTTATTTAGCTGCAAGTAATAGTAATCTTGAATTAACTTCTGTTGAAAAAAAATCAATGGAAAAAGAGTTTTTATTAGAAAATAATATTAAAAGTAAATCTGAATTGAAAAAAATATTAAAGAAAAATAAAAGATCTTATAAAAGTTTTCAAAAAAGTTTAAATAGAGAGTTATTAGTACGTAAATTTAAAAATATTCAGTTATCTAATATTATTATAGATGATTATGTTATTGATAATAGTTTTAAATCTTATAAGTATGATATTTTAGTTATTACAAATTCTAATTTTTCTGAATCTGATTTAGCTGCGACATCTCATAAAATTATTTCAGATTTAAATACAACATCAATGGCTGATGTTGAAAAGGCATTTGAAGCTATTGTGACTATAAATTATGTTTCTAATGAGGAGTATGTTACGTATGATCAGCTTGATGCTGATTTGAGGGGCTTAATTTCGAAAGAGTTAACACAGCGTTTCTTAGATCCTATTTGTAAGGATACGTATTGTTATACTATTCGATTTAACGATGTTAAACTTTCAGATAAACCAGCTGATTTTAACATTGAAGAATATTCTCAACAGTTAACATCGTTTTTGCAAAATGAAAAGTTAACAAATGTTTTAACTTCTGTTTTTGAACAAAATCCTTTGAATGTTTTTTCTCCTGATATAAAAGCTGTTTATTATAAATCGATTAAGGACTACTCAAAATCCTTAACTGCGTATCAAGAATTATCTTCTAATTTACCAGAAAGTCCTGTGCCTCATTTTTTTAGAGCAGAAATTTTTAAGAAATTACAAAATAATGCTCTTGTTTTAGAAGAGTTGCAAAAGGCAGATTTGAAATCTAAATTAGCAGTAGAGTCTGATTTTGCAGAATTACATATATTTTATGCAGATGAGCTTATTTTTTCAGAACGTAATAAGGCGCAACTGCAATATAAAAAAGCTGCAGAATTATCAGTAGATAAATTAGAATATTTGAAGTTAATTAAACAAAAGCTTGAAGACCATAATTTTAAAACAGATAGTAAAGAAATTAATATGAAAATTGCTTTGTTAGAAGAAAAAATTAAAAAAGAACAAAAAGAAACTAAGCTTCAAGATGAGTTGCTCTTAACTCCAAACTATTCAGTAGATGTAGTGGACTGAATTAGCCATTTAGTATAATTTTTAGTGGACGCTATAATTTTTGTAACAGTAAACTCTGGACAGTCGTAGCTATGTTCTTTGTTTAAAAACTTTGAAATTTTTGATAGATGTTTAGATTGGGTTTTAAGTGTTAGTTTAAATTCGGTTTCATTTTGAATTGAGTTGTTCCAGTTATAGATAGATTGTAGTTGTTGTATTTGTGCACAGGCTACTAATTTAGATTTAATTAATTTTTCTGATAATAACTGAGCTTCTTTTTGAGAATTTGTTGTTGTTTCAATCTGAATGAATGAGTTTGTATAAAGTTCTAAACTAGGAATAACAGATTTGAAAAAACGTTTATCTTCTGGGTGTGATAATAAATCTGAGACTTCATTTATAGCTACCCATTTTGTTATTGGGTTATCTGGATCATTTGAAATAGAGATGTTTTCATGGGTTAGAAATAAATAAAAATGAATATGTTTTTGTTCTGATTTATCTTCTTTTGATGGATCTTTTCCTATTTTGTATCGTTTATAAGATCCGAGGTATTTAATAAGATCTAATGCTTTTATTCCTGTTTCTTCGTAAATTTCTCTGTAGGCAGTGTCTAAAGAGGTTTCATCTTTTTCAATATGCCCCTTTGGTAAAGACCATGAGACCCCTTTTTGGTTTACTACTAAAACGTTTTTATTGTTAAGTATTATTCCGCCTGAGCTTTGAGTGTGTTTAGAAGACATTAGTTCTTATTTTAAAAGCGTTTTTAGAGATTGTCTATTGGTAATAATGGTTAGGTGTGTAAAATGTTTTTTTATATTCATAATTTATTAATTATAAAAATTAATAGTTATGATTATATTTTTTTTGTGTAATAAGTTTGTAGATAATGTTAAAAATTAAATAATTAGGATTTTAGTTAGTCTGTAATAGCACCAACAGAAGCAGAACTAACACATTTTGCATATTTTGCTAAAACACCTTTTAAGTATTTTGAAGCAGGCCTTTTCCATGTGGCCATTCTAGTTTGAATGGCGCTTTCGTCTATTAATAAATTAATTTCTTGTGTTATGGCATTTATTTCTATGGGATCTCCATTTTCAATAATAGCTAATAGCCCTCCAGAATAGGCCTCTGGGGTAATATGTCCCACAACAAATCCATGAGATCCTCCAGAAAATCTGCCGTCAGTTATAAGGGCTACATCTTTTCCCAAGCCTTTTCCCATTACTGCAGATGTAGGAGATAACATTTCTCTCATGCCAGGACCACCTTTTGGCCCTTCATAACGAATTACAATTACATCGCCTTTTACAACAGTTCCATCGAGAATTTTTTCTAAAGCGGACTCTTCTGAATCAAATACTCTGGCAGAGCCTTTAAAATGAAGTCCTTCTTTTCCAGAAATCTTTGCAACAGAGCCTTCTTTTGCGATATTTCCATAACAAATTGTTAAGTGGCTTTCTTTTTTTATAGGAGAATCTAAGGGAAGTATTATATCTTGGGATTCTGGGTAATCTTTAACATTTTCTAGATTTTCTGCAAGTGTTTTTCCTGTAACAGTTAAACAATCTCCATGTAAAAGACCTGCTTTATAAAGTCGTTTCATTAATGGCATAATGCCGCCAATTTCTACTAATTTAGACATTGTAAATTTTCCACTTGGTTTTAAATCTGCTACGACAGGAACTCGTTTTCCAATTCTAGTAAAGTCATCAAGTGTTAAATCAACAGCACTTGCATTTGCAATCGCTAAAAGATGAAGGACTGCATTTGTTGATCCTCCAAGTGCAGTTACTATGGTGATTGCATTTTCAAATGCTTTTTTTGTTAAGATTTTTGAAGGTGTTATATTTTTTTTCATTAAATTTAAAATTGCTTTCCCTGCTTCTTGGCAATCAACTAGTTTTTCGTTACTGATTGCAGCTTGAGCTGAACTATTTGGTAAACTCATTCCT
>CAXBWG010000135.1:0-4615 GCA_963979105.1 uncultured bacterium
TTTTTATGGTTTCTTTTTCCTTCGGGTTTTGTGTTTGTTCTAATTTTGCATTAAGATCTTTTAACTCTGTTTTTGCAGTGTTTAATTCAGACACATTTTTATAGCCCTTTATAGCGTTAGTTCCAATGCTTAATAACCCTCCGCCAATTAAGCAAACAGGTGCAGCTACTACTAATATTGGGGCAGCAGCCACCATTCCAATTGCTGGAGCTACTGCTGATCCTGCTTGGGCTGCTATGGTGGCTATGGCGCTAATTGTTGCAGTTACAGACCCAGTAAGTAGTGTAGCTTGTGTTAATAAACCTAAGCTTTTTGTTCCCTTTTTTTTCTCTGCTTTATTTAGTTTGTTTTGTTTTTCATCTATTTTTGTTTTTAAATCATCAATTTTTAAATTATCTTTAGTATCCGTTTTATTTAATTCTGTTTTTAAATCATTTAATTCTGTTTTTATGTTTGCGGCTGATTGACCTGCTTTAATTCTTGCGTGTGCAGCCATTGCTGTTGAATCTAAAAGAGCGGTTGTATTAATAATGGCACCTGCAGCACTTGCTAAACTTGCTGCGCCTACGGTAGCTCCTGCGACTTTTATAAAATTTACTATACTACCGGTAGCTTTTGCGATAAAGTTTAGTTTTGGTTGTGTTATTGCTATTCCTACGGCTACTCCCCAACCAAAACTTGCCATTTTTTTTAATGTTGATTTTGTTTCTGGTTTTGTGTTTTCTTTAGACTCTATAGGTGTTGTAGCTGTAGATTGAATTTTGTTTTTTTCTTTTTGGTTTATTGATTGCGTGGTTTTTTTATTAACCTCTTGTGTTGAGTTTGGTGTTTTGCTTTGTGTACTTGGAATATTTCCTCGTATGACGCCCCCTATTGAACTCATTATAGTAGTGTCCCCATATAGTTTGTTTTCCCTTTTTTTGTATTACTTTAAACATTTTTTTTAATAAATATTTATTTATTATTTGTTGTAATGTTTGTGTTTTTGAGTGAAAGGAAACTTTATTTGATTTTAATTTCTTATAGTTTGGATTTATTTGTTTTATTTTATATTATTATTTAGGTGTTTCATTATTTGTGGAGTGTTATTATAGACGAAATTATTAAGGTTTTTCCTGGTATTAACATATTTAAATTTGTAAAAGTTTCCTTTTTTTATTTCTAGTGCTTTTAATTTTATTTTCTTGGGTATTTAAATTCTGTTTGATTATCTGTTAATTATTAGATGTTTTTTTTTGATCTATATATGCTTATATTTTTAAAATAAATAGACTCTAATATAAGACTATATTATACTTAATTAGTTATTGATTAATGCAATAATTTGTATAAAAAAGGAAAAACTTATGAACTTAGCTAAAATAGCAAAATTGTTTTTTGGAGACCCAGAACAAAAAGCGTTACAGCCTTACCGAGATAGAGTAGAAAAGATAAATCTTTTAGAAGAAAACTATTCTAAATTAACAGATGAGCAACTAAAGTTAAAAACGGCTGAATTTAAACAGTTATTAACTAAGGGATCTTCTTTAGATGATATTTTAAATGATGTATTTTCTTGTGTAAGAGAGGTGTCTAGTCGTGTTTTAAATATGAGACACTTTGATGTACAGCTTATTGGGGGAATGGTATTACATGAAGGTCGTATAGCTGAGATGAAAACGGGCGAAGGGAAAACATTAGTGGCCACCTTACCTGCTTATTTGAATGCATTAGAATCTAATGGTGTTTATATGGTAACTGTTAATGATTATCTTGCTAAACGAGATAGTGAGTGGATGGGTAAGGTTTATGAGTTTTTGGGTTTATCTGTTGGGCTTATCCAGTCTGGTATGGACCCTCAAGATAAATTGAAAGCTTATGCATGTGATATTACATTTGGCACTAATAATGAATATGGATTTGATTATTTGAGAGATAATTTAACCAATGATGTGTCTCAGTGTTGTCAAAGTAGACGTCATTTTGCCATTATTGATGAAGTTGATAGTATTCTTATTGATGAGGCGCGTACTCCTTTAATTATTTCAGGGCCTGTAAATGATTCAACTGATAAATATATAAAAATTGCCCGTATTATAAAATTTCTAAAAAAAGATATACATTTTACTATTGATGAAAAGCATAAAAATGTTGTGTTAACAGAACCTGGGATAGAATTAATTGAGGAAAAAACAGGTATTGATGATATTTATTCTGTTGAAAATATGGATATAGCTCATATGTCTGTTCAATGTTTGCGTGCTACGTATTTATTTAGTAAAGATGTTGATTATGTTGTAAAAGATGGTTCTGTTATGATTGTTGATGAATTTACCGGAAGACTTATGGATGGAAGACGCTACTCTGATGGATTACATCAAGCAATAGAGGCTATTGAAGGGTTGCATATACAAGAAGAAAGTCAGACCTTAGCAAGTATTACTTTTCAGAATTATTTTCGGATGTTTCCTAAATTGGCAGGGATGACAGGAACTGCCGTTACAGAAGCTGCAGAATTTGAAAAGATTTATTCCTTACCAGTAACGCCAATTCCTACTAATAGACCAATTCATAGAGAAGATTGTGCAGATTCTATTTATAAAACTAAACAGGCAAAATACAATGCTATTGTAAATCAAATTAAAGATCTAAATAAAAAAAAGCAGCCTGTTTTGGTGGGTACAATTGCAATTGAAACGTCTGAGCTAATTTCTAAATTATTATCAGAAAAAGGTATTAAACATCATGTTTTAAATGCAAAACATCATAATAAAGAAGCTGAAATCATTTCTCAGGCAGGACAGTTAGGTTCTGTAACAATTGCGACCAATATGGCAGGTAGAGGAACAGATATTGTTTTAGGAGAGGGTGTTAAAGATGTTGGAGGGTTATTTGTTATAGGCTCTGAACGTCATGAATCTAGACGAATTGATAACCAGTTAAGAGGCAGGTCTGGAAGGCAAGGCGATGCTGGAAAAACACGTTTTTATGTTTCTTTAGAAGATGAATTAATGCGGCTTTTTGGTTCAGATAGAATTAAAAAAGTAATGGAAACATTAGGTATGCCAGATGATATGCCGATAGAGCATTCTATAATAACAAGATCTTTAGAAAAAGCTCAAATTAAAGTAGAAAAATATCATTTTGGAGTTCGTAAACAAATATTACAATATGATGATGTTTTAAATAAACAACGAGAAACAATTTATAGATTTAGAAATAGTATTTTAACACAGTATAATTTACAATCAGTTTATAAAAGCTTTTTAGATACCATTATTAAAGATTTTAAGGCTGAATATCCGTTTAAATTATTTAATGATTCTGAGTTAGTTGATAGTTTTGAAAAAAGATTACAGCAGTTGTTACCTATAGATAATATTGGTGAGCTTGTTAAGATGTCTAGCAAAGCAGAGTCTTTCGATAAAATCTCGTCTGCTATTGTTAGTTTTTATGCCACAAGAAAAAAAGAGTTGCCTGATAATATATTTGATCAACTAGTTGCACGTAGAGTCATGTTGTTATCGTTAGATAAAAAGTGGATGGATCATTTACATAATATTGATATTTTAAGAGAAGGGATTGGCCTACGTGCTTATGGACAACGTGATCCGTTATTGGAATATAAAAAAGAAGCGTTTGATATGTTTAAAGAATTATTGCTTCATATTTCTGAGGAGTCTTTAACGATGATAAATCGAGCCGTGATAGTGCCTCATGATCAGATTGAAGAAGTGGATTTAAATTCTTCAAATTTAGAGTCAGCTATTGATATTTCTGCTATTCAGACAAATAAAGAAGTTGAGCAGAGACGACCTATAAAAAAAACATCAAAATTAGGACGGAATGAACGTGTTGTTATTAAAAAGGGTGCTTTGCAAAAAGAACTCAAATGGAAGGTTGCTGAGGTAATGGTTAATAGTGAGGGATGGGAGTTAGTGTAATTATGCATGATATGAAACAAGAGTTTTTTTCGTTAAGACAAACTTTTCATCTTCTCGGAGACTATCTTTGACGAAGCTCAATTAATTGAGAAAATTAGCAAAACTGAACGAGAAATAAATGAACCTAGTTTTTGGGATAATAATTCTCAAGCTCAGCAAATTTTTATGTCGTTATCAAAACATAAAAAAACCCTTGAACGTATTGTTTTAATTCGAAAAACAGAAGAAGAAATTCAAGATTTTTTTGTTTTGTTTCAAGAAGATCCTCAGGCGGCTGAAGATAAAGATCTTCAGATAGAGTTTACTGAATTGTTTGTTTCATTTAAAAATAGTGTGAGTGCTTTTGAATTAGAATCATTTTTATCTGATCCTTACGATTTTAATGATGCTATTGTTAATTTATATGCAGGTGCAGGCGGAACTGATGCTCAAGATTGGTCTGAAATGTTATTAAGGATGTATTTACGTTGGTTTGAGAAAAAAGGGTATAAAGTTGAGGTTTTAGATAAAATTTCTGGAGATGAAGCTGGTATAAAGTCTGTTTCTTTGCTTGTTTCCGGTGATTATGTGTATGGATATTTAAAATTAGAAAAGGGAGTTCATCGGTTGGTAAGGCAGTCTCCGTTTAATGCAAATAATAAACGTCAAACTTCGTTTGCAGCAGTTGATGTGATTCCTAAACTGGATACTCA
>CAXBWG010000136.1:0-4594 GCA_963979105.1 uncultured bacterium
GCTATTAGAAGGATTTTCTAACTTTTTACTTACAAAAAAAGCACCAAATTTTTTACAAACCAAAACAGTCTTATCTTTACAGTTAAGCACATTAATTGCAGGAACAAAATTTCGAGGTGAATTCGAAGAACGTATAGAAGAATTAACAACAGAATTAAAAAACAAAAAAAATATTATTTTAGCTATAGATGAAATTCATTCAATTTTAGGAACTGGAGCTGTGTCTACTGGCACTATGGATCTTGCAGGTTTATTAAAACCATTATTTTCAGATGGAACAATACAGTGTATTGGAACTACAACAGCTAATCAATTTAGATCTATTTTCCAAAAAGATCATGCACTAGCCAGCCGATTTCAAAAAGTAGTAATTAACGAACCAACAGAAGCCGAATGTATTACAATTTTAGAAGGACTTAAAAATCAATACGAAACATTTCATAATGTCAGCTACTTAAAAGATTCCATAGAAGCCGCGGTAACCCTATCTAATACCTATATAAAAGACAGATGTCTACCAGATAAGGCCATTGATTTAATAGATGAGGCAGGTGCCAGTTTAAAATTAGCATCAACAAAGACTAAAAAGGTTACACAAAAACAAATAGAAAAACTTGTCTGTAAAATTGCACAAATTCCAGAATTAAAAGTTCAAAAAAAAGAATCTACAAAATTAAAAGAATTAAAATCTCATTTAAAAAAAGAAATATTTGGACAAAACCATGCCATCGAAAAAATTGTTACAGCAATTCAACTACACCGAGCCGGTTTAACAGAAGAAAACAAACCCATTGGCTCCTTTATATTTGCAGGACCAACAGGCGTTGGAAAAACAGAATTAGCTAAACAATTAGCAAGTAAACTAGATATCTCTTTTTTACGTTATGACATGAGTGAATATATGGAAAAACATACGGTATCCAAATTTATAGGATCCCCTCCTGGATATGTTGGTTACGACCAAGGAGGACAACTTACAGAAGCAATATATAAAAATCCTCATAGCGTAATATTACTTGATGAAATAGAAAAAGCACATCCAGATTTAATTAACATATTATTACAAATAATGGATCATGCCACACTAACAGATAGTGCTGGCAGAAAAATTAACTTTAGACATTGCATAATTATTATGACAACAAATTCAGGAGCAAAAGAAAGCTCTGAAAGTCCTATTGGATTTACACAACAAGATACCAGTTTTAAAAGTCTTAAAGCTATTGAAAACCAATTTAATCCAGAATTTAGAAATAGACTTTCTGCAATTATTGCATTTAATTCATTGCCAAAATCAATAGTAACTACAATTGCTAATAAATGTTTAAACGAGCTTAAAACACAAGTATCTAATAAAAACATAATCCTAAAATGGAACTCTAAAATTGAAACCTATATTGCTCAAAAGGGCTACGACCCCAAATATGGCGCAAGAAATATCAAACGAATAATAGACCAAGACATAAAACAGCCCTTATCAAACGAAATCTTATTTGGAAAATTAGTAAATGGCGGAACTATAACAATTACACTTGTAAAAAATTCGATTGTGTTAAAATAAACTATTAAAACGTCTTAATAAGACTTCCAAATATCTTTTTGAACTACCTCATACTCACCTGTTAAATCATATCCGGTTTGCCCAGCATATAACCAAAACGCATCGTTAAACACAACAACCTGGTGTCTACCGCGAGCTGAAAACTTAGTTGCAGAAAATTTAGTTACTTTTGTCCAAGTAACCCCATCTTCTGAGCTATATACATCGTTATAATAAGAGGCTCCCTCTTTTGTATCTAAATCATAATTCGTAGCCCCAATAATCCACATTTTATTATCATATACAACCACCTGATGAAAATATCTTTCTTTAGAATCATCGGAATAATCACCTACTTTAGTCCAATTAATTCCATCTGATGAATTCCACACATCATTATAATAACTACGCGTATCACCATTATCATAAACACCTCCAATTAACCAAAATTTATTATTAAATAACACCACTTGGTGTCCTGCTCTATAAGAAAATGCAGCATCATTTGTTTGCCTTACCCAACTAATTCCATCTGTAGATGTCCAAATATCTTTGTAATAAGTAGTTTTATCAAAACCTGCAAACATCCACATTTTATTATCTGAAACTATAACCTGATGACCATTTCTAGCTGGAAAAGCAGCCTCTTGAACTAAATTAGTCCAGCTAATACCATCAGAAGAAGACCACACATCATTAACATTAGCAGTAACTGGCCCCAATTCAGATTGGGTTACACTAAAACCAGCAACAACAACCATTTTATCATCAAACACAACAACCTCATGCCCAGACCGATGTAAAAAACTTGAATTATATTGCTCTTGAGAAAAAGTTATGCCATCACTAGAACACCACACATCATTATAATACACTTTTCCGTCACTATTACTTTTAATTCCAGCAATTAACCAAACCTTATCCTTAAACACTACCATCCGATGATCCATTCTTTGTTCGAATTCAGCATTGTCACTTTGCAAAACCCAATATTTACCTATAGAGGAACTATCAGTTTGAGTATCTGTACTGGTTGAATCACTACAGGCAACTAACAAAGACATAATTAAACATAAACAACATAGTTTAATAAATTTAAAAAAATTCAAAACTAACTCCCCCCCTTAGTTTAACCCGAATAATGCAGCTGAACTCATGCTATTGCATAATACGGCCCCTAATTGAGCCCAAAATAACACACTATCATCATTTTAATTGCATTATTCGGGTTTAATACTTACTAAACTAACAAATACCCAATTAAAAAAAATTTAAAACAAAAAAGTTAATACGTTATTAATTACAAAAAAAACGTTGCCTTACTAAGTAACAACAAAATTAATTAATTTATTTTTTACATATATAGTTTTACGAATTATTTTATTATCTAAATAACCTTTTATTTTATCTAAAGACTTTACCTTAGATTCTACATCTGACTGATCTAAATCTAGATCAAGTATTAATTTATCTCGAACTTTTCCATTTACCTGACACACCAACGTAAAGGTATTTTCCACAATATATTTTTCATCATAGACAGGCCAAGAACTAGTATGAATAGACCTCTCATTTCCTAATTTAGCCCATAAAAAATCCGTTATAAAAGGCGCTATTGGAGCTAACAATAACAATAATATTTCTAAATCAGATTTAGTTGCACCTTTTTGATACATTGTATTTACAAATTCCATTAATCTACTAATTGCTGTATTAAAACTAAATCGGTTTAAATCAGTAGTCACTGCCTTAATTGTCTTATGACACATTTTAGTAACAGCTTCCGAATCTTTAATCGCATACTCATTTTTGTCTATAACCAAACTAAAAACACGTTTCAAAAAACGATAAGCCCCTTCTACGCCTGTATCTGAATATTCTAAATCTCGTTCGACTGGTGCCCCAAACAAAATAAAAACACGTGCAGTATCGGCCCCATACTTTGAAATAATATGGCCAGGATCTATAGTATTGCCTAAAGACTTAGACATTTTAGCGCCATCTTTTAATACCATTCCCTGACATAGTAATCTTTTAAAGGGCTCATCTACATCTAATAGGCCACAATCTCTACATGCTTTTGTAAAAAATCTAGCATATAACAAATGTAAAACAGCGTGCTCAATTCCGCCAATATACTGATCCACATTCATCCAATACGAACTCTTTTCTTTAGAAAATGGCAAGTCGGCGTTTTTAGAATCACAGTAACGCAAAAAATACCACGAAGAATCAAAAAAAGTATCCATTGTATCTGTTTCTCTATAATAGGTTTTGCCATCTTTTTGTACCGTTTTAAAACTTTCAGATGTTGTTAACGGGTTTCCTTTACCATCAAACACAACATCTTCTGGTAGAATTACAGGTAACTCAGATTTATCTATCGGATATGCATTTTTTTTCTCATCATACATAATAGGAATTGGAGTTCCCCAATACCGCTGCCTAGAAATTAACCAATCACGCAATCTATATTGATCTTTAAAATCTCCTTTATTTATAGACTTTAAATACTCTGAAATTTCTTTTTTAGCAGCATTGCTATCCATACCTGTAAATTGAGCTGAATTTACTAATCTTCCAGCCTCTGTAAACGCCTCATTTAAATCTTGTTCAACTAAGTTAGTATCTTTAGGAGAAATTACAACCGATATTGCTAAATTATGTGCTCTTGCAAACTCATAATCACGTTGATCATGAGCAGGAACGGCCATTACAACACCCGTTCCATAATCCATTAATACATAATCGGCTACATACAAAGGGACTTTTTTATTATTTACAGGATTAACGGCATAAACGCCTAAAAACTTACCTGTTTTGGGCTTTGTTGCATCGGTTCTATCAATTTGACTTGCTTTTAAGGTATTTTGTACAAACTCATTAATCTCTTTAGGGTTTTGTGCGTACTTACTAAATGTTTTTACCACATTATGCTCACAAGCAATAGACACATACGTTACGCCAAATAAAGTATCTGGCCTTGTAGTAAACACTTGTAAACTATCTAATTTAACACCATTTACATCTACAATATCGAAATCAATTTGAGTA
>CAXBWG010000137.1:0-4522 GCA_963979105.1 uncultured bacterium
GATTTTATACCAAAAGATAGTCCTTGGATAACTAATGGTAATAATCTTTATACGGATAGAAATGTTGGGATTGGTTTAACAAATCCTGCTGTTGGACTTCATGTAAAGGGAACAGTTTCTGCAAATAATTTAATTTTATCTACAAATGATTTTGAGCTTGATGGCTATGTAGATGCAACAAAATTAGTGTTACAAGATCAAAATGCTATGAGTGCTTCTGGAAATTTAAAAGTTGTAAATGGATCTTTAATTTATACAGCGCCTGATGGAAAAATTATTGTATTGTCGTCTCCTTTGGGTGTGAAAGATGGTGATTATTCGGGACCTCTTGCTTATTGGACTTCAGATACAACGGTAGGGCAGATGCCAATACTTTGGAATAATGAAAATAATACTTTAGAGATTACATCTAATATGACTATAAATAATTATAAATATACAGATAAAGGGTTAGTCGTGTCTACTAATGTAAGCTTTGATAATAATAATGGAATGTCGCTTGATTCAAGTATTGATCATAAAGGGGATACCAGTATTATTGAGGGTTATACATTGCATGATTACAATTTATCTATTCAGACAGATTGGGGTAAAACAGCAGAAGTTGTAGAAATTAAAGGGTTAGATCTTGATATGAACTCTGAAGGCGTTAATACATTATATAATAACTCGCGTGCTATAGGTTTATATGTTGATGTGACATCGGTTAATATTAATACAGTTGAAAATGCATCAAAATATGCTGCGCTATTTTTGGGTGGAAATGTTGGTGTTGGAACCACTGAACCAAGTGTGGCTTTAGAGGTAAACGGTGTTATTTCTGCTAATTATTTTAATATTTCAGATGATTTAAATGTAAATAAATTGATTGTTGGGAAACAAAGTATTGCCTTAAGTGCAGAATATGATAATGCTATAAACTCTCCTAGAGTTGGAATTGGTACGTTAACTCCGAGTGCGGAATTAGATGTTCATGGTAGGATTTCTTCTAATCAATTAATTGTTGAAAATGGAATTGAATCTGTCTCTATGAATATTGGAACAAATACGTTAGTTGTAAATTCAGGTAATATTGGAATTGGAACAGCTTTACCATCTGCTTCTTTTCATATTGTTAAAGAGTTAGATTCGTTTCAATCGAAACCTTATTTTGCAGAAAAAATAGATATAGATATTGATGGAACGACTCAAACAGGTCAAACGTTTACGTTTAATAGTGATCTTACTGGGTTACAATTGGAGTTAGATTCTATTGGTGCAACTTATTTAGAAAATAATACGATTAAAGGAATAGAAGTTGATTTTACTAGTGCAAACATTAAATCAGATGCGATTGTTTATGGTGTTTATGTAGATGTTGGAGATGATCCGGTAACAAATAAATATGCAGCTGTTTTTACAGGAGGATATGTTGGTATTGGAACAACACAGCCACAAGAGGCTTTACATGTAAGTGGCGATATTAAGGCTAATAATTTAATACTAGATGGAAGTTTACAGATTAGTTATATTACGATCAATCATTTAGTTGTTTCCCAAACGGCGTCTATGAATATGGTTACAATTAATAATTTACATGTTTTAGGTGAATTAAAAGCAGACTCTTTATCTATTGCAGAGCAGTTAAATGTAGAAGATGCTGTTTTTAAAAACTTAACTGTTAATAATTTGGCATCTTTGAATAGATTGGTAGTTAACAATGTTAGTGCTAATATTTTTGAAGCAACGTCTGGTTTTTATTCTAAGTCTTTATCTGTAGGAACAAATTCTTTTCAAGATAATCAATTAAAAGTGTCGGGGTCTATGCAGGTTAACTCTTTGGTAGTGAGTGAACACCTTGAAGTGCCTACATTAACTGTTGGAACTACGGGGTTATTTATGGGGACTAACGGAAAATTAGGTGTAGGAACAGTTTCTCCTGAGGCTTTCGCTCATTTTGTAGGAAATAGTACAAGTGCTTTTAATATTGAAAATGATAATACGTGGAATGTTATGAAATTAGGCTTAGATACAGAACGTTTAAATCAATCTGTAGGATTACTTTTTTCTCCAGAAAATACGCCATCGAGTTCAATTGGTTCAGGAATTATTGCACAATCTATGGATGAATCTAGTAAATCGGATTTGATTTTTATAACAGATCCTGAAAATGATACCCCAAAAGAACGTATGCGAATTACATCTGAAGGAAATATAGGTATTGGAATTACTAATCCTTCTGCGTTACTTCATGTAAAGGGTACTGGTCAGTTTTCTGATTCTGTTACCATTAATGGATCTTTATCTGTTTTACGCATAATAGATGAGGGTGTAAATGGATTAGTTTTAAATTCTGAAACAAATATAAACTTTAATAAACCGGTAGCTTTCGAAAATGATGTTATAACTAATAAAGCCTGGGGTTTTGCACCTGTAGATGAGTCTTTATTAACCTTTGATTCTAATTTTGGATATTTATATTTAAAAGATAGTGATAAGGATTTGTATTTTAGAACTAAGGCAGGAGATGAAAAAAATATTACGGCAGCATTTACAGGAAAAGAGGGTAAAGTCCCGTATTTTGATTCAAATGGAAGTATTCAAGATGATGCCCCTTTTGAGTATTTAAATTCAGATAACTCTATTGTAATAGGAACGTCTAATTCGTATACAACGTTTGAGATTTTATCGTCTTTTGATGCAGATAGTTCCCCTGAGCATGTGGCTGAAGAAATTAAAGTGACCTTTAATCGTAGAGAGGCTGCATCTACTACCCGCTTTACTGGGTTAAATATTGATATGGAAAGTAGTTCTGGCACTCCTGAAACAGCAGGAAGATTAGGTGATGGTGAAACAGCTGTAGGTTTAGCTGTTGATTTATCGGATTTAGTTCATACATCTTCAACAGGAACTGGTTCTAAAATTGCGGCTTTATTTAACGGGGGGTTAGTGGGTATTGGAACCGCAGATCCTCAGGCAGTATTACATATTAATAATGATTCTTCTTTAGATTATGATTCTGTTTTTCAAATCGATAATTTAAGTAGTTCAGATGTCGTTCAAACACTTTTTATTGTTACACAAAATAGTGTAGGTATAGGAACTTCTCAACCAGAGGCACAACTTCATGTTGCGAATTTAGATAGTAGTAATGATGTGTTAAGGGTTTCTACATTTTCAGGAAATAGAGCATTAACAGTATTAGAATCTGGAAATGTAGGTGTTGGTTTAGCCAATCCTGGTTTTGATTTAGAGGTTAATGGAACAGTTAGTGCAAATAAAGTTTATTCGGCTAATGTAAGTTCAAATAAATTGGTTGTAGGCGATAACTTTTTTACAGTTGATGCTGCAAATTCGGGTCGTATTGCAATTGGTACAGATAATGTGAATTTAGCTACCTTATCTATTTATAAAGATATTAATGAAAATTTAGATCAAAATTTTATTTCTGAGAAATTAGAAGTTGTATTAAATGGCATTAATTCGGGGTCTCAGCCGGGAGGAAATGTATATTATAGAAATAAACGTAATTTAACTGGCTTTGATGTTGCGTTAAGTTCTGATAGTGCATCCGATGTTTTTGGAGATACAAATAACCCAGTTACTGCCGTTGGTGTTAGTATTAATATAAAAGATTTAATAGTTTTTGATGATACAAGTACGGCATATGGATTATATGTTGAAACAGGTAGTTTTAATGCGTCTCAAAAGCGTTATGGTGCTTATTTTGGAGGTAAAGTTGGGATAGGTACTACTAATCCTACTGTTGAATTAGCTGTTAGTGGAAGTATACAAACTAACTCTTTAATTGTTAATTCTGGTACAGTTTTAGCTAATCGAATTACTGCAAATCGACTTTATGTTGAAAATGATTTAGTTGTAACAAAATTAATACGAGTTAATGAATTAATTGCAGATACAATTTCTGTTAATACATTAATTGCAGAAAGTGAAATTCAAATTTCGACTGCTTCTTTTGATGTTGTTACGGTTAACAATATTCTTAATTTAGCAGCAGGTGCTAAATTTGGAGTAGGTGTTATTAATCCTTCTTTAGCTTTTGAGTTATTAGGAGATAGTAAGTTTTCTGGTGATGTAGATATAACAAATAGTTTAGCGGTAAGTTCTTTAGATGATTTTGGATTAGATAATGTTATTACAATTAATGCAGGTTTAGCTGTGTTTGGAGATGTTTCAGCTAATACTTTTAGTACAAATATTGTATCTTTGGTTCCAACAACATCAACTATTTCACAGTTAGCTAATCAAGGTCAGCTTTTTGTTTCTTCAAATGGAAAAGATTTAATTTATTTTGAACCAGCTGGAAATAGAGTTAATTTAACAAACTGGTTAACAAATGCTACAGCAGGAAGGTTGCCTTATTTTAGTGATACAGATACTTATGGTTTATTAGATACAATGCCATTAACTTGGTCTAATTCAGACGATTCGTTAACATTGGGCAATTCAGATTCAACATCTAAATTTATTTTAAATAGTCAATTGGCATCTAAAGCTGCAATATCTTCTATAGCTGCCCAGG
>CAXBWG010000138.1:0-4511 GCA_963979105.1 uncultured bacterium
AGTATTATTGAAAACACCCCATTTAAAGATTTAGCTGAGTTTTGTAAAAAAGTCGATTTAAAACAATGTAACAAACGTGTGATTGAAAGTTTAATTAAAGCAGGAGCTATGGACAATTTTGGTGAACGCTCTTATTTATTAGCTATTTTTGAATCTGTTATGGAAAAAGCACAAATATTAATTCGAGAACGAAGTAATGGCCAAGTTGGACTATTTGGAGAAGAGCAAGCAGGAAGTGGGTTTAGTATAGATGAGTTGCATACCGATGATTACAGAATTTATAACTCTTCTGAAAAACTAAAATTCGAAAAAGAACTTTTAGGTTTATATATTTCTGACCATCCGCTAAATGTTATTAAAGACCGCCTCGGTATGGTAAAAACCCCTATTAACTCTTTCCAAGAAACAAGTAATAATAAAATTGTTTCAACAACCGGAATTCTATCTGAATGCAGGCGAATTATTACACGAAATAAAAAAGAAATGATTATTGCAGAACTCGAAGACTTAACTGGCAAATTAACAGTATTAGTGTTTCAAGATGATACCTTTGAAAAAAAATCTGAAATTTTTCAAGATGATAATATTGTTACCGTTACTGGCCGCTTACGGTTTAATAATGACGAACTTTCCCTCTCCTGCCAGGATATAGTTCTCTTAGATAGAATTGATGAAACAAAATCACTTTATATAGATATAGATGGGGTAAACAAAGGCATGCTAGATAAAATAAAATTGCTTAATTTACAATTTAGAGGAACGTTTCCTGTGTATTTGAAAGTCCAAGAAAAAACAATTCAAACACATCAAAAATATTGGGTTGTAGAAGACCCTCTCTACAGAACTCAGCTCGAAAATTTACTTGGAGCAGGCAGAGTTTGGATAGTGTAATAAAAAAATAAACCTCTTTGAAAATCTAGCTTATTAGCACAAGGTAGGCTACACTATTCTGAGTTAAAACATGGTTAATTCTAGGAGCGCTGGTTATGTGTCAATTTATAGAAACATTAGAACAAATTATTAAAGATAGAAAAGAAAACCCAGTACCCGGTTCTTATACCACATCATTATTTGAAAAAGGTTTAGATCGTATTTTAAAAAAAATTGGGGAAGAGGCCGGCGAAGTTATTATAGCTGCAAAAAATAACGATAAAGAAGAACTTACAAATGAAGCAGCTGATTTAATTTACCATCTAATCGTAACATTACAGCACCAAAATGTATCTCTAAAAGATGTATATTCTGTTTTAGAAGCTCGCCACAAATCGTAATCGATTTAATTTATTAACAGCTTCTACTCGCATTGCTATACATTCTAACTATTTTTAATTAAACCTAACCACTTAAAAAATACAATCCAATTATTTCCAGAAAATGCATCATCTAAAGACTGTACAATAAATTTAGACTATCTAAAATCCGAAATTCCTAGCATTACACCTCTAACCCTATTTTCTTTAAAACCATCTACACTTAGTCATGATATATATTAATTAAGATTAATAACTTATTGTCATTTACTTCGTTGCTTGCTTAAATATATATTATGAACTTTCGAATTGGGTATGGATACGATGTACACCGCTATAAAAAAGGCAGGCCTTTAATTTTAGGTGGCATTAAAATAGACTTCGAGCTTGGGCTTGATGGGCATAGCGATGCAGATGTACTTACCCATACTATTATGGATGCGCTACTTGGAGCACTAGCCCTTGGTGATATTGGCCAACATTTTCCAGATACAAACCCTGCCTATAAAGATGTAAATAGCATTAAACTTCTTCACCATGTCTATGCGCTTATTAAAAACAAGGGTTATGTTATTGGTAATATTGATAGTGTTATCGTAGCCCAAGAGCCCAAATTAAAACCTGTAGTTACATCTATTCGTCAAAATCTTGCAACAGAGCTTAATATTGAGCTATCTCAGATTTCTGTTAAAGCAACTACCACAGAAAAATTAGGCCCCGAAGGGAGGCTTGAAGGAGTATCTTCTCATGCTACTGTTTTGCTTGTAAAAAAATGATTACAAGTCGTACTAATCAATTTGTTAGCCATATTAAACAATTAAACTCTTCAAAAAATTATAGACACCTTCATTATCAAATAGTGCTTGAAACATACCGGACTATTATCGATACCCTTACCCATAGGCCTAAATTAATCGACTTTATTTTAACAACACCTACTCATGAGTCTATTATTAAACTAGCTAAAAAACATAACATTACAGTGTATATTTGCGATGATACTTGTGCCTCTTATTGTGCACATGTTCAACACGCCGCAGGTTGCTTTGCAGTTGTTAACTTTCCACGTTGGGAGCCTAAAGAAAAAACTCATGCTCTTGCAATTGCGATTGTCGATATTAATAACCCTGCAAACTTAGGTAGTATCTTGCGAAACGCCCATGCATTTGGTTGTAATGTTATATATAGAATTGGAAATTCATGTGATTTATTACACCCAGAGTGCGTTAGAGCAAGTGCCGGAAATCTGTTTTCTATTCCCATTTATGATCTTAATACTAAAGAAATAGAAAGATATCTAAATGGTTATAATTGTTGGACTTTAGATAGTAACTCAACTACTCACTTATCTGACATCCAAAAATCAAAGCACTTATGTTTTATTTTTGGCTCAGAAATTGGGTTTAAATCAGCAGATATTAACCCTAATAACACCTGTATAATTCCCATGCATAATAACGTAGATTCATTAAATGTAGCAGCAACATCTGCTATTGTATTACATGCATTTTCAAAACTTACTCCTAATTAAACTTACTAGATAAGCCATCTAAAACACTAATAATCGTTTAATCTAAGCTAAAATTGGGTATAATGTAGATATAAAATATCAGTAAAGGAAATTAATACTATGTCACAGCATGTCCAAGGATCGCAACAAAACAACCAAATAGCGCAATCAACTAACGTTGGAAATAAACAAGCCCTTCAAGAATTAAAATCATACATTCAAGAAGCCACACAAGATGCAGCAAATGCATTAAAAGATTTATCTGAAGAATTAGCAGGCAAAGTTAAAGACCCGTCTAAAAAAGAAGAGAAAAAACTGGATAAACTAGATAAAAAAGATGCGCTAAACAAAACAGAAAATGCAGAAGAATTATCTGCTGAAATGGCGTCTGCAGTTAATGCCCAAGATGAACTAGAAAAAAAGAAACGTAAAAAGAAAAAATTTGAAGAAAAATTAAAATATTTAGGTGAAATTATAGGTCAAATCAACACCAATAACCTTGATGAAGATGAAAAAAAAGAACTTGAAAAATTTCAAGGAAATTTAAAAAAAATGAATACATTAAATAGAGAGCTATCTCTATTAGAAAAAGAAGAAGATTATCTAGAATCTAAACAAAAACAATATCAAGAGAGTAATTAATATAACATATGGCAAATCTTTTAAAAAAATTTAAAACTATTATTTTTGGAAAACAAGAGTCTAAACAAATTGCCAGTAACTTAACCGAATTCAACAAAACACTTTCATCTTATATAGACGTATTAGATGAACAAGTAAAACAAAAAAAGAAAAAAATAACCAGTATCCGTCTTTTAGTTCAAGGTATGCTCCCAAAAGAAAAACTTCAAACTAATTCTCGCATTAATATACAACTGGTTGATATTGGGAAAACTGTTATGAAAGAAAAAGGACGAAGTTCATTTAATAAGAAAATGGATTGGGAAAAAAAGTTACGCGACGTTAATAGACGTAATAGAGGAAAAATTGTCTAAGTTTATTTCCCCACACAAAATCTAGAAAATATGCCATCTAGAACTTCTTCTGTTAAGCTATCTCCTGCTAATTCAGAACATAATTCTACACATTGACGTAACTCTATACTAAATACATCGTCATGATACTCCTTAGATAAATTCGTTAATAAATGACTACACTGATGATGCATTTTTTGTAAACAATCTTGTTGCCTAATATTACACATTAGCTCAAGATCTGCGGTATTTTCATTAACAGAAATTCTCTTATGAATACTGCGTTTAAGCTCCTGAATAGAGCGTTCATTTGTTACGGAACATGTTAACTGAAATACATATTCAGAATTAGTCGCTAGCGAATACGTAAAAAGATCTGCTTTAGTATATACTAAAGCCTTATTTTTATATGAACTTAATGTCTTTAAAATAGCAGTAGATTCTTCTGTTTTATCAGTTAAAACCAAGATTAAATCGGCTTTATTTAATAGCTCTGTTACTTTTTTTATTCCTAAATACTCAACTGTATCTTTGGCATCTCGTAGTCCTGCAGTATCGTAAAAATGAAACTGTAACCCATTATATTCAATTTTTTCAGAAATATAATCTCGTGTAGTTCCTGGAATTTCAGTAACAATTGACCTATCTTGATTTAAAAGCGCGTTAAATAACGATGACTTTCCTACATTTGGCACACCTACTAAAACACAATGAAACCCGTTTTCAATAACTTTTCCATAATCTTGCAGCTCTAAAATAGAATTTAATTTAATAGTA
>CAXBWG010000139.1:0-4502 GCA_963979105.1 uncultured bacterium
AACGCTTATTAGTTAAAAAAAAGTTAGTTTCATGTATATTGTGGGGCCCTCCTGGTTGTGGAAAAACATCGCTTGCGCGCTTACTTGCAACAAATTCTAATGCTCAATTTTCTCAATTAAATGCAGTTACTGCAAAAATTGCAGATTTAAAAACGTTAATAAATCAAGCAAGACAGTACCAACAACTAGGTAAACAGTTTGTTTTATTTATCGATGAAATTCACCGGTTTTCTAAAACACAACAAGATGTGTTACTGCCCGTTGTTGAAGAAGGAACAATTTATTTGATTGGTGCTACAACTGAAAATCCCTATTTTGCGGTTATCGCAGGATTAACATCTAGGTGTCATGTTTTTGAATTGCAGGCGTTAAATTCGGATGCGTTAGAGTTGCTTATTAAGCGTGCTCTTGAAAAGTTTCATGTGGATATATCTATAGAAGACACAGCTAAAAAAATGTTGATTTGCTATGCAAATGGAGATGGGCGTAAACTGTTAAATGGGGTAGAATTAGCCCTAATAAACCAAACTAATGGCCTTATAACAAAAACAGATGTAGAGGTGCTTTTAAAAAATTCAGGAGAAGCTCAAAACGATGATAGTCATTATGATTTAATTTCTGCATATATAAAAAGTATGAGAAATTCAGATCCAGATGCAGCTCTTTATTGGTTAGCTCGCTTATTAGCTGGCGGAGAGGACCCCATGTTTATTGCTAGACGAATTGTTATTTTTGCCTCAGAAGATGTTGGGAATAGAGATCCCTCTGGGTTAAATCTTGCTGTATCTTGCTTGACTGCTGTTAAATATATTGGAATGCCTGAATGTCGAATTAATTTATCTCAAGCAACAACCTATCTTGCTAAAGCTAAAAAAAGTAATGCCAGTTATAGTGCAATTAACAAGGCTCAATCTTATTTGAAAAATCAAGAAACCCCATATCGTGTTCCAACATATTTAAGGGATTCACACTATAGCGCTGCTAAAAAACTAGGCTATAACAACGAGTATATTTATCCCCATAACGAAAAAGATTCAAAAGCGAATCAGGCTTGTTGGCCAGGAAATGAAGTGTTTTATAATCCTAAAAAAGATAGTTAAACATATACCGGCGTGATTATTATAAATTAAAAGTTAACTCAAGAGTTAATAAGTTTACCTAAGTATTAATCTATGTAAAAATAAATTTAGATGAAAGTTTTAATTACAGGCGCATCTGGTGTAGTAGGTCGGCATCTTATAAAGCTTGGTAATATATTAGGCTGGGAAATTAGTGTGTTTTCTTATTCCGGAAATTCTCAGTTAGAAAAGCTAGGCGTGAAAGTATATACCTGGAACCCTGAAGGAATTTGTGTAAATAATAATATTTCTCAAGATTTATGTGTTGCCTTTTCTAAGTCTGAATATATTATTAACCTTTCAGGTGAAACTATTGGAAAAGGAAGATTAACAACTAAATTAAAACAAAATGTACTTAATTCCAGACTTAATTCAACCAAGGCCTTAATAAGGCTAGCAGAAAAAACAAATAGCTACGATAAAACCTGGATTCAAATGTCTGCAACAGGGTTTTATAAAACTAGTGTTACAGGTAAGTTAACTGAAAACTCGCCTGCTGGAGATTTGTTTTTATCTAAAGTTTGTAAAGAGGTTGAGCGTTTATTTTATGATTTAGTTGCCAATAAGCTTAAGCGTGCAATTGTATTACGTTTAGGCTTAGTTTTAGCATCAGATGCGACTGCCTGGAAAAAAATAGTATTACCTATAAAACTTGGCTTTGGTAGTGGGTTAGGCACAGGATGCCAATATTGGTCTTGGATTCATATAGATGATGTTGTAAATTCGATAGAATTTTTAATGAAGAATAATAGTTGCAATGGTGTATTTAATCTTACAGCGCCAGTTCCCGAAACCCAACTAAACTTTACAAAAAAGGTAGCTAAAGCATTTAATCGACCCGTCTTTTTACCTTCAGTTCCAGCCTGGCTGTTACGATTAATTGTAGGGAATGCGGTAAATGAGCTTGTTTTACCAAGTCATTATGTAGTCCCCGAAAAACTACAAGAAAGTGGCTATGAATTTAAATTTTCTAATTTAGAAGAGGCTCTAGCTGAAATAATTTAGTTTATTAGTTGTTTTGATAGGCATTTAAGTTTATATGATTTTATCTAGTGACTAAGTCTATAGCCTTTGTGTGGTTGATAAATAAAAATGATGGAGTGCGTCTAAACAATAATTAGAAAGATATAATGTAAAGGTATCAAAAAAAGGACGGGCAATTAAAGAAATTTGTATTTAAACCCAATAATAAGTTGTAAAAAAATTAGTTAACAACTAATCTTCTTAGTATGAAACTAGCAAAAGTACTTATCTTAGGACGTCCTAACGTAGGAAAATCGACATTAATTAATCGATTATTAAAAAAAAATATGGCTATCACATATGACCTACCAGGCGTTACAAGAGATTTAAATGAATTTTTAGTAACATATAAAAACACGTCATTTTTAGCCGTTGATAGTGGTGGTATTTTTATGCAAAAAAATAATGAGTTTGAGTTTCAAGAAAATGTTGAAGCGTTAGTTCAAACTGCGATTTTTGAAATGAGTTCTATTATTTTTGTAACAGATGCCACACAGGGACTATTACCTGCAGATCAGAAAATTGCTCAACTTTTGCGTAGGAAAGTACCAGAAAAAGTTGTAGTTGTTGTAAATAAAGCAGATAACGATATGTTAAAAGAACAAGCCGATCATTTTATAAAGCTTGGATTGGGCAACCCTATTGCCATTTCGTCGTTACATGGATTTGGGATTTCTGAAATGATAGAACGTGCTACAAAAGGATTTAGTAGTTCAGCTCAACAATTAGAAAGTTTAGAAAAACGGTTTAAAGTAGGTATAGTTGGTCGCCCAAACGTAGGGAAATCTAGTTTAATTAACGCAATAATTAATGCAGACCATAGTATTGTAAATGAAAAATCAGGTACGACCAGAGATGCTATACATGTTTTTTTTCAACGTGGTGATTTAACATTTGAGTTTATCGATACAGCTGGTCTTCGTAGACAAGCAAAGGTAAAGGGTAGAATCGAGTTTTTCTCTAGAGTGAGAGCAAAAAAAAGTATAACCCAAGCAGATGTTAATATTGTGGTAATAGATGCTGAACGTGGATTTTGTAATCAAGATAAGCGAATTATTCAAGAAATTATCGATGAAGGAAAGTCGATGATAATTTTTTTAAATAAAGTAGATACTCTAGAAGAAAACACATTACAATCACAAAAAGACTTAAAACACATAATGGTCTCACAAATGCCAACTTTAGAAAATTATCCAATTTGTTTTGGTTCTGCGTCTGCCAAAGATGGAATAGAAGACGTTTGGAAATGGATTCCAAAGTTATTTGAACATGTTCATGAACGTGTTCAAACAAAAATGCTGAATGATTTTAATAGAGATGTAATAAAAAGATTTCCACCTCCTGCCAAATATGGAAAAGCCATGAAAATATATTATTTAACTCAAGTAGAAACGTTGCCTCCAACGTTTGTGTGCTTTGTGAATCATTTGAAATACTTAACAGAAGATTACAGACGTTTTTTAGAAAAACGTATTCGAACTTATTTAGGTGGTTTTTTAGGGCATAGCATTAAGCTGAAATTTAAACATCATCGAGAAGAAGACGCTAAACAATAATTTACATATTATTTAATTATTAAGGTTTTAATATTCTTTTATTAATAATTTATTTAAAACTAAAACCTGTAAATTTAGTTATTTATTTATCAAAAAAAATTATGTATAGTTAAACTTAATATCTAAATTTAAGCATAGTTTTATATATTATTTTTTATAAATTTATATAGTTAATGTTTTTTTATTGTTGAGGAGGAAAACAATGCAGACTTTAATTACAGGACGTAATTTCATATCAAACAGAGTTCCACAAATTTTAAAAGTGTCGATACCAAAAAGGCATTTATCGTCACCTTTAATTTTTAAAGAAGACAAAGGCTATGTAGACCCTAATGTAACTACACCAGGAAGTTTACCAGATTTTTTTAAAAAAAATCCAGATAGCTTATATGTAGCGGGAAGAGGAGTTGCAGCTCAGCGAATTGTGGAGACATGTAACAATTTAGGAATTAGGGTTGTTGTGCCTGTTATCGATGGCGATACAGAAAGGGTAAGAGGTGCAGATGTCTATGCTAATATGCAAGGCACTGGAACAGAGGCGTTTTTAAATGTAGCTCAACATGTAGACTTAGCTAACAAGTATGGTTGTGCCGCAGTTCATCCGGGCTGGGGGGGATGGTCGGAGGATTCTTCCGCGCATCGTACAGTACGTGATAATGGGTTGTGGGTAATAGGTCCAGAGCCAGTTGTTATAGATTTAATGGGTTCTAAAACAGAAAGTGCTATTTTGGCAAGCCAAGCAGGGCTACCAATTATTAAAGGAACAGGTATAATCTCAGAGCTTACAAATATTAATACTGAATTA